>NZ_JBIIGK010000089.1:0-12043 GCF_044236515.1 Phenylobacterium sp. | reverse complement strand
CGCCTGCAGCCGCGTCGCGGACAGGGCCGAGACCTGAGCGGCCGAAAGATAGCTGATCGGCATGCGGGCTCCCGCCGGATCGGCGAACCCAAGTGATTCGCAAGCCTGAGTTTAACCCATGGCTTGCAAATCCTTCTCCCTACCCCTCCGGCCCCTTGCGGCTCGCCGCCTTGCGCGCCGCCATGTTCAGCGCCTCGACCAGGGCCGAGAACGCCATCGCGGCGTAGATGTAGCCCTTCGGCACATGCACCCCGAAGCCGTCGGCGATCAGCACCGCCCCGATCATCAGGAGGAAGCCCAGCGCCAGCATCACCACCGTCGGGTTCTTGTTGATGAAGTTGGCCAGCGGGTCGGCGGCCAACATCATCGTCGCCACCGCCACGATCACGGCCGTGACCATGATCGGCAGGTGTTCGGTCATGCCGACGGCGGTCAGGATCGAGTCGATCGAGAACACCAGGTCGAGCAGCAGGATCTGGGCGATCGCCGCCCCGAAGTTGGCGACCACCCGGCCGGAGGTGTCCATCACCCCGTGGCCGTCGCCGGGCGCGGTCTTCTCGTGGATCTCGGTCGTCGCCTTCCAGACCAGGAACAGGCCGCCGGCGATCAGGATCAGGTCGCGCCAGGAGAATTGCAGTTCGAAGGCCGGATGGCCGTCGGCTCCCACCGGTCCCTGCCAGGGCAGCGACAGCACCGGCTGGGTCAGGGTGACGATGAAGGCGATGGTCGACAGCAGGCCGAGCCGCATGACCAGCGCCAGCGAGATGCCGATCCGCCGCGCCTTGCTGCGCTGATGCTCCGGCAACTTGTTCGACAGGATCGAGATGAAGATCAGATTGTCGACGCCGAGCACCACTTCCATCACGATCAGGGTGATCAGGGCCGCCCAGGCCGCCGGGTCGCTCAGGAGAGGCGTGATGCTGTCCATGGCCGTCTTGGTCGCTCCAGAATGATGGCGCCGCTTTATCTAGGCCATTCCCGCCGCTCGCCTAGGCCCCGCCCCGAGCCCGGGAAACAATCCACAGGCTCGTCGCCGGTCGCGCAGTTGTGAACCGCCGGAAAAGCTCAACCTCGACTTCCCATCATCAGCGCCCGAAGTCTTGTTTCAAATCGTTACGCGCCGTGATGGCGTGTGCCCGCCGGGCCTGGTCAAACAAAGCGCGCGCGGCAAGACAGTCTTCGCCAGCTTAAATTCAGACCGCGGTCGTGGGGGTGCGGCATAGTTATCTTTAACGGCGGCCGATTTTAACGCTCATCTCCAGAACCCCGGTTCCTTTCGCCAGAAATTGTCGGATCCCGCCCGCCGATCCGTAAGTCCGACTCATCGGGCGGGCCGGATTGCCCGCGTAAACCCTCTTTTCACTCAGAAGGGGATAGGGTTATCTCTTTCGAGTGTCGCGTCGGGGAGTGACCCAAACATGCGCAAACGGATGAGGACCCTGCTGGGTTCCCTGGCCGTCGCCGCGTTTGTCGGCGCCGCTCCTATTGCGGCGTCCGCGGACACCTATTGGCAGTGCGTGCCTTTCGCGCGCCTGCTGTCCGGCATCCAGATCTTCGGCGACGCGCGCACGTGGTGGCAGCAGGCCCTCGGCAAGTACGAGACCGGCTTCCAGCCCAAAGCCGGCGCCGTGCTGTGCTTCAAGCCCACCGACCGCATGCGTCTCGGCCACGTCGCCGTCGTCAGCCAGGTTTTGACCGACCGGGTGGTGCAGATCACCCACGCCAACTGGTCGCCGATCGGCGGCACGCGGGGCAAGGTCGAGAAGGACGTCACCGTCATCGACGTCTCGCCGACCGGCGACTGGAGCCAGGTCAAGGTCTGGTACGATCCGACCCGCGACATCGGCAGCTCGACCTATCCGACCTACGGCTTCATCTACCAGGACGCCAACGCCAAGATGGCGGCCGCCTCCGAGCCGCAGTCGGCCGGCGCCAAGGTCCTGGCCATGGCTCAGTCCGCGGCCAGCCAGATCTCCGCCGCCGCCCGCCCGGGCGTCGGCCCGCTGCAGATGCTGACGCAGGCCGCCGAATCCACTGACCGTATCGGCGCGCTCATCGCCGCCGCCACCGGCCAGGCCGAGCGCTGAACCCAGCCTTTTCCTCGCCCGCATCGCGGGAGGGGAGCCGCTACACCGTTCCTTAAACCGCCCCGGGGCATGCTCTCGCCGAGCAGTCCCATGTCCGCACAAGCCGTCCCTCATCACGTGGCGCTCGACGCCCAGACGCTGCGCGAGGCCATCGAGGCCCACCAGCGCTACCTCGCCGGCCGGGCCGGCGGGCGGCGGCTGTCGCTGACCTACGCCGACCTCTCCAACTGTTCGCTCGAGGGCCTCGACCTGCGCGAGGCCGATCTCGCCGGCGCCAAGCTCGAGGGCGCCATGCTGGCCCGGGCGAACCTGTCGCGCGCCATCCTGTTCGGCGCCGACCTGCGCGAAGCGGACCTGCGCCGCATCAACCTCAAGCGCGCCGACCTGCGCGGCGCCTGCCTGCGCGGCGCCAACCTCGCCGGCGCCGATCTCGCCGGCTGCGACCTGCGCGAGGGCCGCATCGCCCTGCAGGACAAGCTCGACGGCTTCCGCGTCCTGCGCCACGAGCACCGGCCGGGCGAGCTGAACTACGCCATCCTCGCGGGCGCCAACCTGGCCGGCGCCCAGATGGCCGGCGTGGTCGCCATGGCCGTCGACTGCACCGACGCCAACCTCTCGGGCGCCATGCTGTCCGGGGCCCGCCTGCACCGCGCCGTGCTCGACGGCGCCGACCTCTCCGGGGCCGACCTCGGCGGGGCCGACCTCACAGGCGCCTCGATGAAGCGGGCCGTGCTCGACGGGGTGAACCTCGACCACACCCGGCTGGACGACGCCGATCTGACGGACGTCCTTCGGGCCCCGCCGCCGCGCGTCTACATCGACGACCGGCCGCTCGACGAGGTGCTCGCCGAGCACGAGGCCTACTGCCGCTCGAACGGCGCCCGCGGCAAGGTGATGAACCTGCCTGAGGTCGACTTCCGGCCGCTGAAGACCCTGAAGGGCCGCAAGCTCACCGCCCTCACCGCGCCCCGCTCGGTCCTGTTCGGCCTCGACCTCGAAGGGGCCGAGCTGCAGGGCGCCGACCTCTCCGGCTGCGACCTGCGCGGCGCCAACCTGCGCGAGGCCGACCTGCGCGGCGCCCGCCTGACCGACGCCCTGATGGGTCGCGCCGACCTGCGCGGCGCCAAGATGGGCCCGCTGATGATCTCCGAGGGCCGCTTCGTGCGGACCGACTTCACCCGCGCCTTCCTCCGCAACGCCGACTTCCGCGGCGCCTCGGCCCCCCGCGCCCGGTTCATCGAGGCTGACGTCCGTCAGGCCCGCATGGCCGGCTGCGACCTGACCGGCGCCGAGTTCGACGCCGCCTGAGGCGTCAGAGGTTCTCGACCTCGAAGGCGATCGCCTCGCAGATCCGCTCGGCGACAATCGCCCGATGGCAGCCGCAGGCGTCCGCTTCGTAGCAGAGCAGGGCGGTGGTCTTCTCCCGCGCGATCTCCGTCGCCTTGGCGAGCTCCAGCTGCGCCCCGGGCTCGGCCAGGTGATCTTCGAATATGGCCCGCATCTCGCCGATCCGGCCCTTGCGCGCGGCGTCGCGGCCGGGCTTCGGCGTGCCGAGCTGGCGCAGGTGGACGTAGTCGATGCCCGCCTCCTTCAGGCTGGCCGCCAGCAAGGTCTTGGAGAACCCCGCCCGCCGCGAGGCGGCGACCGCGCGTACGTCGATCAGCACCTCGACCCCAGCGGCCTTCAGCTTGCCGATCACCGCGTCCTGGGTCGCCGCCTCGTAGCCGATGGTCGCCAGTTTCATGCCGCGTCCTAGAAGGTCAGTCCCGGTATAACCAACGCATCGGCCCGGGCCAGGGCTTCATCCGACAGCGGCGCCAGCTTGCGCCGCTCGAGGTCCATCGGCGCGATCAGCGCCTGAGCCGAGGCCCATGGCCGGCCGGTGTTCGGGTCGAGCAGCCAGTGGGTCAGCCGGCGGAAGCGGGCGTCGCCCCCCGACTGGCCGCTGCGCAGTTCCAGCCGGTCGCCGACCCGCGGCCAGTCGGCATAGACCAGCCGGTACTCCATGGCCGCTGCGCCGATCTTGCCGATCTCGTCGACGTCGCCCTGCAACCGCCGCGTCGCCTTCCCGGCGCTCGACAGCCGGGCCATGAACTGCTCCAGCCGCAGCCGGCCGAACGGGTCGCACTCGCCGGTCCGGATGGCGCTCGTCGCAGTGCGCGCCAGCCCCAGTTCGTTAGCCCGTGTCAGGCTTGCAGTGACGGTCGCCGGCTCGGCGGACAGCCCGCGCGGCGCCGCCTCGGCCGGGACCTCGATGCGCAACGCCTCGGCCGCCGCCCGCACCCGGCCGGGCCAGGGGAACGGCCGTCCGGCCCGGGCCGTCACGTGGCTCACCGTGGTCAGGAAGGTCGACGACAGCCGGCCGTCCTCGTGGCGCAGCATCAACAGCAGGGTCGCGTCGCACTCGCCCATCTCGACGACGCCGGCGGTCATGAACAGGCTCGCCCCCGCATGGGCCTCGCGCAGGAACCGCACATGCTGTTCGCGGACCAGCAGGGTCGCGCCGGCGTCTTCGCGGAACGCATCCGGCATGCCGAGCTCGGCGGCCAGGCCGATCAGCCCCTCGGCGCTGCGCGAGATGTGGAAGCGGACGTTCAGGTGCCCCATCACGTCGCATTCCCAGGGCGGCACGTCGCCCCGCCAGACCTCTACGCCAATCACGTCCACGCCTCGCCCCCGCTTTTTGCGCGCGGAGCTTAGTGGCGCCGGCCGGTGCGGGCTAGCGCTTGCCTTCGGCCGGATCGGCCCCGGGCCCCAGCCGCCCCTCGTTGGCCGAGATCGGGCCGTCGCCGGCGCCCTGCGGCGGGTTGGGGTTCTTCGGCGGGTCGAAGCTGCGGGTTTCGCCCGAACCCTCGACGCCATCGTCCTGGCGCACGGACGGATAGCGTTCCGCCCCGGCGTTGTCCTTGGCGGCGTCGAGCGGCAGGGCGGCGTTGGCCTTGCGGCCCTCGGAGTTGATGGAATCGTCCGACATGCGGCGGCCTCCTTTGCAGTCACCGAAGGAAGCGCCGTCCGCCCCCGGGCGTTCCCCCTGGTCTCGCGCCGTGTCAGGATGGCCGCGTCCGGAGGCGACATGCGAACCCCTGCGCGGCGCGAGCCCATCCTGATCCGACGCCACAGCGGTCTCGTGCGCACGACCCACTGGATCAACGCCCTGGCCCTCCTCGTGCTGCTGATGAGCGGCCTGCAGATCTTCAACGCCCACCCGGCGCTCTACTGGGGCCACAAGTCGACCTTCGCCCGCCCCTGGGTCGCGGTGTGGATGGGCGAGCGGGCCGGCCAGCCGATCGGCCTTACCCGCATCGCCGGCGCCCAGTTCGAGACCACCGGCCTGCTCGGCTACTCCGGCGCGGCGGGCGCCCGCGCGCCGCGCGGCTTTCCCGCCTGGGCGACGATCCCCAGCTACAAGGACCTCGCGAGCGGCCGCCGCTGGCACTTCTTCTTCGCCTGGCTGTTCGTCCTCAACGGCGCGGTCTACCTCGCCGCCGGCCTCGTCCGCGGCCGCCTGCGCCGCGAGATCCTGCCGACCCGCGCAGAGCTCGCCCCGCGCCACCTGTGGGGCGAGGTCCTCGCCCACGCCCGCCTGCGCTTCCCGACCGGCGAGGCGGCCCGCCGCTACAACGCCCTGCAGAAGCTGACCTACCTCGCGATGATCGCCGCCGTCCTGCCGCTGATGGTCGTCACCGGCCTGTGCATGTCGCCGGGCTTCAACGCCGCCGTTCCCTGGCTGATCGACCTGTTCGGCGGCCGCCAGTCGGCGCGGACGGTGCATTTCATCTGCGCCGTCCTGATCGTCGCCTTCGTCCTCGTCCACGTCGCCCTGGTCATCGCCTCGGGCTTCCTCAACAACATGCGCGGCATGATCACCGGCCGCTACGCCCTGCCGGAGGCCCGCCGATGATCGGCCGCCGCCGCTGGCTGCAGGGCGCCGGCGCCGCGCTGATCGGCGGGGCCCTGACCGGCTGCGACCAGCTCAACGCCAGCCCGCAGGCCGCCGGCCTGCTCGGCCGCGCCGAAGGCCTGACCATGGCCGCCCAGCGGCTGATCACCGACCGCGCCGCCCTGGCCCGCGAGTTCTCGGCCCGCGACATCTCCCCCGACTTCCGCGCCAACGGCAGCCTGCGGCCCGGCGACGCCGCCTGGCGGGCCCATGCGGCCCAAGGCTTCGCCGACTGGCGGCTGATCGTCGACGGCCTCGTAAAGCGGCCCGCCGCCCTCGGCCTCGCCCAGCTCCAAGCCCTGCCGGCCCGCACCCAGATCACCCGCCATGACTGTGTCGAGGGCTGGTCCTCGATCGGCCAGTGGACCGGCGCGCGGCTCGCCCCATTGCTCGACCGCGTCGGCCTGAGGCCCGAGGCCCGCTTCCTGGTCTTCCACTGCGCCGACGAGCTCGCCCCCGGCGCTCGCTATTACGAGAGTATCGACCTCGTCGACGCCTTCCACCCGCAGACCATCCTCGCCTACGCCATGAACGGTCAGACCCTGCCCGTCGCCCACGGCGCCCCCCTGCGCCTGCGCGTCGAGCGCCAGCTCGGCTACAAGCACGCCAAGTACGTCATGCGCATCGAGGCGGTCTCCGGGCTCGCCCATATCCGCGGCGGCGAGGGCGGCTTCTGGGAGGACCGCGGCTACCAGTGGTACGCCGGCATCTAGCCGCCGTTGCCCGCGGGCCCCCTCGTCGCTAGTTTGCGCGACCTTTCCCGTGACAGCTTGACCATGACCCTGACCCTCGACGACATCCGCGCGGCCGCTGACCGGCTGAAGGGTCATATCGAGCGCACCCCCTGCCGCCCGTCGCGGACCCTGTCGGAGATCACCGGCGCCCAGGTGTGGGTGAAGTTCGAGAACCTGCAGTTCACCGCCGCCTACAAGGAGCGTGGCGCCCTCAACAAGCTGCTGCAGCTGACCGACGCGGAGAAGAAGCGCGGCGTCATCGCCGCCAGCGCCGGCAACCACAGCCAGGGCCTGTCCTTCCACGCCGCCCGCCTCGGCATCCCGGTGACCATCGTCATGCCGCGCTCCACCCCCTTCGTGAAGGTGCAGCAGACCCGCAACCACGGCGCCGAGGTGGTCATCGAGGGCGAGAACTACGACGAGGCCTCCGCCGTCGCTCGCCGGCTGTGCGAGGAACGCGATCTGGTCTTCGTCCACCCGTTCAACGACCCCGACGTCATCGCCGGCCAGGGCACCGTCGCCCTGGAGATGCTTGAGGACGTGCCCGATCTCGAGGTGCTGCCCGTGCCGATCGGCGGCGGCGGCCTGATCGCCGGCATGGCCACGGCGGCCAAGCAGCTCAATCCCGGCATCCGCATCGTCGGCCTCGAGCCGGCCATGTACCCCTCGTTCACCGCCAAGATGCGCGGCGTCAACGTCGGGGCCAACGCCGGCGGCGCGACCATCGCCGAGGGCATCGCCGTCAAGCAGGTCGGCGACGTCAGCTATGCCGTGGCCCGCCCGCTGGTCGACGAAGTGCTGCTGCTCGAAGAGCCGCACATGGAGCGCGCCGTCGCCCTCTACTGCAACGTCGAGAAGACCGTCTCGGAAGGCGCCGGCGCCGCCTCGCTCGCCGCCCTGCTCGCCTATCCCGACAAGTTCCGAGGCAAGCGCGCCGGCCTCGTCATCACCGGCGGCAATATCGACACCCGCCTGCTCGCCTCGGTGCTGACGCGCGAGCTGGTCCGCGACCAGCGCATCGTCCGCCTGCGGATCATCGGCGACGACCGACCGGGCCTGCTCGCCAACGTCTCGGCCCTGATCGGCCAGCACGGGGCCAACATCATCGAGGTGGCCCACAACCGCCTCGCCCTCGACGTGCCGGCCAAGGGCGCGGAGTTCGACCTGATGATCGAGACCCGCGACGCCCAGCACACCCAGGAGATCATGGACGCGCTCCGCGAGCGCGGCTATCCGCCCCGCGCCGTCTAGGCGAGGGGCTCTGACAGGACCTGTTCGATGCGTAAGTTCGTCGTCATCTGCGCCGCCGCCGCCCTGCTTTCCGCCTGCGGCCTCGGCCGCGCCCCGGCTCCTGACCAGAGCGCCGCCTCGGCCGCCTACCTGGCGAAGGCGGCCAAGGAAGCGGGCGTCGTCACCCTGCCGTCCGGGCTGATGTACAAGGTCGTGAAGTCCGGCCCTGCCGACGGCCTGAAGCCGCAGCTCTCCGACGAGGTGAAGGTCCACTACGAAGGCAAGCTGATCGACGGCAAGGTGTTCGACAGTTCCTACGAACGCGGCATGCCGGCCGCCATGCCGCTGCGCGCCCTGATCCCCGGCTGGCAGGAAGCCCTGACCCTCATGCGCCCGGGCGACGAATGGATCCTCTACGTCCCGGCCGCGCTCGGCTACGGCGAAGAAGGCGCCGGCGGCGGCGAGATTCCCCCCGGCGCCGCCCTCACCTTCCGCATCGAACTGATCGCCGTCCTCCCCGGCCCGGGCCGCACCGCCCAGGGCTAAGCCCGGTCAGAACATCCCCTGGCTTTCGCTTCGCGGGGGTGAGGAGATCAGGCGCGCTTCTTCTTAAGCGCCACGTACAGAGCCCCGGCTCCGCCGTGGTGGCGGGCGGCCTCGGAGATCCCGGCCACCATGTGCGACAGGTGGGGCGCGGCCAGCCATTCAGGGACCCGGCGGCGCAGCACCCCATCGCCTTGCACGCCCTTGCCGGTGATCACCAGCACCGCCCGGACGCCATGGTCGAAGGCCCGGCTGAGGAACCCTTCGAGCGCCGGCCGCGCCCGGTCCTGGTCGAGGCCGTGCAGGTCGAGGCGCGCGCCGATCTCCTCGCGCTTCCTGGCGATGCGGTGCTTGCGGCGCGGCTCGATGGGATCCTTCGGTCCTGAGGCGCGGGGTTTGACCGGCGGCGGTTTGGCGACCGGCACGCGGGCGGGAACGTCGGTCGCCTTGGCCTCGGCCGCCCCCTTCGCCGCTTCGTTCGGAGCCACGCGCCCAGGCAGCGGTCGGACGGTGCCGGTCACCAGCCCCCAGACCTTCACCTCCTCGGGCCGCAGCGGCCGTTTCACGGCGAGAACGCCTCGCGCGGGATCAGCCGGTACATCCGCAACGTATGGCGCACCCGCCCGGCCTCGGCCCCGGCGACCGGGCCGAGCCCCAGGTAGAGGTCGGCCCGCACCGGGCCCTTGATCGCTCCCCCGGTGTCCAGGGCCGTCACCAGCCGGCGGTAGGCCGGGAACGCCCCGCGCAGCACCGGCGCCTCGGCGGCGATCCAGTGCAGCTCGCCCACCGTGTGCTCCGACAGGTCGACGGCGATCGCCCGGCCAGCCGGCAACGGCACATTGGCCGCCCCCACCGGCTGGCGCCCGTCGTCGGGGGCCAGGCGGAAATAGGCGTAGCGCGGGTTGATGCGCATCACCTCGTCGGCCGCCGGCCCGCGGTTGTCGGCCAGCCAGCTGCGGATCGCCTCGCCGGAGGTGTTGTCCCGCGCCAGCAGGCCGCGGTCGCGCATCGGGTTGGCGATGGCGACGAACGGATGGCCGTTGTTGGCGGCGTAGAGCGCCTTCATCCGCGTCCCATCCTCGAAGGTCAGCACCCCCGACCCCTGGATCTGCAGGAAGAACAGGTCCTCGGGCCGCATCCAGGCGATGGCGTCGTCGGCCGGCGCCGCCTCGATCTCGGTCCGCGTCGGCGCCGTCGGCCCCATGGCCAGCTCGGCCGGACGCGGCCGCACCGGCGCGGTGAAGGCGCCGCCGGGCTCCCGCCGGGCCTCGTACTCGGGGGCGAAATAGGCGGTCAGCACCCCCTCGCCGTCGGCCGGCGCGGCGATGAACCTCGCCTCGAAGAACCGCCGCGCCTCGTCGCGCGACAGCGCAGGCAGGGCCCGCGCCTCCCGGCAAGCCCGCGCCATGGGGGGGTCCTTGGCGACATGGCAGGTGGCGCGGAAGGCGGCCAGGGCCTCGGCGTGATCGTCGGCCTGCCAGCCGGGCAGCTCGGCCGGCTCGATCAGCCGGCGAGGCGGCGGGGCGGGCTCAGCCTGGGGCGGCGGCGGCGGGACCGGCCCCGTCGGCGCCGGCGGCGGATAGCCGGGGACCTGGGGATAGCGCGGCGCGGCGCAGGCGGCCGCCATCAGGGCGAGGGAGATCGCGCCGAGAGCGCCTCGGACCGACCGCAAATTCACCGGACCTCAAGCCTCCGCGGCGTCGACGTGCACCAGGGTCCAGTTGGGGTCGCGGCTCTTAAGATTGCGTTCGAAGGTCCACAGCTCGGCCGTGCGGCGATCGTCGACCGCCTCGCCTTCCGGGCCCTTGGTGCGGCTGCGGAATTCGGCCAGGAACCGGACGGTCAGCCGGGCGAGGTCGCCGCCGCCGACCATGTCGGCCTTCTCGAGGTCGGCGCGCGGGCTGTGCAGGAACTCCACCGTCTCAGTGCGGCCCTCGTCCTCGCGCGCCGCGATGGCGGTGTCGAAGCTGGCCATCACGCTCGGCGCCAGCAGATTGCGCAGGGTGGCGCGATCGCCGGCCGCGAACGCCTTGACGATCATCTCGTAGGCGCCGCGCGCCCCGGCCAGGAAGCGGCTGACGTCGAAGCTCGGGTCGAGGGCGCGGACCGCGGCCAGGCCGGTCAGCGTCACCCCTTCGTCGATCGGCTCGGGCGCGACGTCCGGCGCGCGCACCGGCCCGCGCGTCGTCTCGGCCTGCGGCTTGTCCTCGGGCTGGCGGCCCACGCGGCGGCCCAGCACCGAATAGAGCTGGTAGAGCACGATGGCCGCGAGGCCCGCGAAGATGATCAGTTCCAGGACTTGCAAGACGGCCTTCTGAAGGTTCGGCGAGCTTTGCCGGCCATTATAGCGAGCCAATATAGGATGACGGAACGCCCCCGTCAGGGGCGACGTTGCATGGCCCCTTGCGCCATGATAGCCGCTCGGGCCAGCAGGACGCGAACTCCCGCGTCTCACCACGGACTCAAGCCGAAACCATGACCGATATCGACGCCGGCGCCGGCGCCCCGGAACAGCCCCTCGATCAGATCGGCGAAGGGCCGGGCATCCGCATCCTCGCCCAGTTCGTCCGCGACCTCTCCTTCGAGAACCCGCGCGCCCCCGAGGCCCTGCGCGGCGGCGGCGCCCAGCCGCAGATCGACCTCGGCGTCGAGATGAACGCCCGCGGTCGCGAGGACGGTCTGTTCGAGGTCGACCTCAAGCTGTCGGCCAAGGCCGGTCGCGAGGACGGCCCGCTGTTCGTCGTCGAGCTGCTCTACGGCGGCGTCTTCCAGATCAGCGGCGTTCCGGCCGAACAGATGGAGCCGGTGCTGCTCATCGAGTGCCCGCGCTTCCTGTTCCCGTTCGCCCGCCGCATCATCGCCGACGTCTCCTCGGACGGCGGCTATCCGCCCTTCCTGCTCGACCCCATCGACTTCGCCGGCGTGTACGCCGCCCGCAAGGCGCAGGAAGGCGAAGTCGGCCACGCCTGACTCAATCCTTCTCCCCTGGCGGGAGAAGGTGGCCTCGAAAGGGTCGGTTGAGGGGTCCCCTGGCGCTCGCCGGGACCCCTTTTTCGTTTCGGTCGGGAGGCGGGCCGGCGGCTAAATCCCGAACTTCCCCCACAGCTCGTCCGACTTCACCTGCTCGCGGATGAAGCTGGCGTGCAGCTCGCGCTCGGCGTCCGTCGAGCGCGGGGCCAAGGGCCGCGGCCGCGCGCCGTAGTCGTTCTGCTTGGCCGCCGCCACCGCCGAGATCATCGCCGCGCTGGTCAGCTCCAGGCGCCGCTCGCGACCGCCCTTCAGCTCCAGATAGACCGCCGCCAGGAGCTTCGCGTCGATCAGCGCGCCGTGCTTCTCGCGCTCGGACAGCGAGATCTTGAAGCGCTTGCACAGCGCATCCAGAGAGTTGTGCATCCCCGGAAACCGCTGCTTGGCCAGCGCCAGGGTGTCGATCCAGCGGTGCTCGTGCAGATGCTCGCGGCTGCACAGCCCAAGCTCGTAGTTCACGAAATTGCGGTCGAAGCCGGCGT
>NZ_JBIIGK010000088.1:0-12102 GCF_044236515.1 Phenylobacterium sp. | reverse complement strand
CTGCTGGGGCGCGAGGTGGTGGTCGACATCCATCTTCCGCAGGGCTGGAATGTCGTAGTTGCGGATCACAGCAGTCATCGGGTCCTCGAAGTCTTGGGTCGCAGCGTGTCGTTGGCTGCGATCACAACCGGTATGCCACAGACGGGCGAGTTCGCACCAGCCGGATTTTCGAGCATTCCTGGATTTTGATACGCGGTGGACGGTCGCTGCCGCTTCCGCCGACAGAGTGACGTTACGTCAAGCCGCCGCTGAGATCTCAGCTACCAGCCGACAGCTTGCCCGTCTTTTCGGTGATCCGAGCCGCCGCGGTAGATCTGGCCCTGGGCTGCCGTGCGACCCAGCGTTCGCATGATCGCCTGATAGCCGCCCATCTCCGTGCCGTCTCGCTGAACGACCCGATGGCCCATGGCGCTGAGGGCGCCGCCGACATTTCGGAAGAGCTCGGCCTCGAGCCAGACCGTGTTGCGGTCCTGGAAGTGGCTGAAGCGAGCCGCATCGCTGGCCGCCTGAACATTGGCGCCTAGGTCGATCATGTTGATCAGAACTTGAGCGTGGCCCTGGGCCTGCTGGATCCCGCCCATCAGACCAAAGCTCATGAGTGGCTCCCCGTCCTTCATGACGAAGCCGGGAATCAGCGTCTGGAACGGCCGCTTTCCGGGGGCGATGGCGTTCGGGCTGGTCGGGTCGAGGGAGAACAGGTTGGCCCGGTCGTTCAGCACGAACCCATAACCGGGCACCGTGATCGCAGAGCCGAAACCTTCGAAGACGCTGTAGATCAGCGAAACCATGTTGCCGTCTTTGTCGGCCGCGGAGATGTAGACGGTGCCGCCCATCGGCTCGGCCGCGGCCGGCGTGGGGGCGGCGCGGGTCAGGCTGATGTCCTTGCAACGGGTCCCGGCGTAGGCCTTGGAGATCAGGCGATCGACGGGGACGTTCGCGAAATCGGGATCGGCGTTGTAGCGGTGCAGATCCGCATAGGCGATCTTCTTGGCCTCGATCAG
This sequence comes from Phenylobacterium sp., assembly GCF_044236515.1. Lineage (GTDB taxonomy): Bacteria > Pseudomonadota > Alphaproteobacteria > Caulobacterales > Caulobacteraceae > Phenylobacterium. The sequence continues at coordinate 11,101 of NZ_JBIIGK010000088.1, read as the reverse complement.
GAAGTGCCAATACAAAGGCGACGAATGGCCGAGCTTGGCCAGGTCGACGCCGAGCTGCGGGGCGCAGACCTCGACGATGTTGAGCATCTCCAGCGTCGCGAAGCCTTGGGTGCTGGGCGGCAGTTCGTAGACGTCGAAGCCCTTGTAGTTGGTGGAGATCGGATTGACCCAGGTGGCCTGGGTCCTGGCCAGGTCGTCCATCGTCATCCGACCGCCGAGCGCCTGGGATTTGGCGACGATCGCCCGGGCGATCTCTCCCTTGTAGAAGGCGTCGCGCCCCTTGGACTGCAGAGCCCGGAAGGCCTTGGCGAGATCGGGGTTGCGGAAGATCGAATAGGCGGCCGGCGCCTCGCCGTTCACCAGATAGGCCTTGGCGGAATCCGGGTCCTTGCGCAGGTCATCCACGTTGCCTTCCCAGTCGTAGTGGATGCGTTCGGAGACCGCGAACCCCTCGTCCGCGATGCGGACGGCCGGCTCGAGGACTTGCTTGAAGGTCATGGTCCCGCCCCGCTTCAGCAGGGCGTCCCACCCGTCGACGGCGCCGGGCACGCTGACGGAATCGATGCTCCGCCAGTCGATCTCCTTGATGTTGCGCGAGGCGAAATAATCCGGGGTCGAACCGGTCACCGCCCTCCCCGTGCCGTTCAGGCCGACGAGCTTCTTCTCCTTGGCGATCCAAGCGATGGCGAACATGTCGCCGCCGATTCCGGCCCCGCCGGGCTCGACGACGTTGAGCACCGCCGCCGCCGCGACGGCGGCGTCGAAGGCGTTGCCGCCCTTCTTGAGGATCTCAAGCCCGGCCTGGGCGGCCAGCGGCTGGCTGGTGGCGACCATGCCGTTCCGCGCCACCACCTCCGATCGCGACTGCGCGAGCCAGCCACCCGAGCGGTCGCCCCGAAACGACCGGAAGCTCTCCTGGCTCCAGGCGCTGGTCGCGCCGGCGAGCATCGAAAGTGCGGCGACGGCCGCCGTGATCTTACCCATAGCCACCCCTAATCGCGCTCGCCGGAAAAGATCAGGCGTTACGCAGGTACCAGTCGAAATCCTGAGCCGGAATCTCTTCGAAGAAGCGCGACTGTTCCGTGCGCTTCACCGAGGTGTACATGTCCACGAACCTCGAGCCGAGGTAGTCGCGCATGATCTCGCTCTTGTCGAAGAGGTCGACCGCGGCGAACCAGTTGGTCGGCAGGTACTCGCCCGACTCCTTGGCGGCCGCATAGCCGTCGCCGACGACGGCCGGGCCCGGATCGATCTTGTTGGTGATGCCGTAGTGGGCGGCGGCGAGGACGGCGGCGAGCGCCAGGTGCGGGTTGGCGTCGGCGCCCGCCACCCGGTGCTCCACGTGGCGCGTCGGCGGCGGGCCGGCCGGCACGCGCAGCGAGACGGTACGGTTGTTGACGCCCCAGGTCGGGGCCTGCGGCGCGTAGGAGTTGGCCTTGAACCGACGGTAGGAGTTGGCGTTGGGCGCGAAGATCGCCATCCCCTCGCCCACCAGTTGCTTCATGCCTCCGATCGCGTAGCGCAGCAGGTCCGAGCCCTCCGGGTTCTCGCTGGCGCAGGCGTTCTTGCCGTCCTTGTCGTTGAAGCTGACGTGGATATGGAAGCCACTGCCGGCCTGATCGGCGAACGGCTTGGCCATGAACGTCGCCTCGCAGCCGTGGGTCAGGGCCACGCCCTTGGCGGCGCGCTTGTACATCACCGCGTCGTCGCAGGCGCGCAGGACGTCGTCCTTGTGCTTCAGGGTCAGCTCGAGCTGACCCGGCGCATACTCGGAAATCGCGCCTTCGAGCGGAATGCCCTGGGCGTCGGCGGCCTTCCAGAGGTCGCGCAAGAAGGGCGCGTTCTCTTCGATCTCCGGGAGACCATAGACCTGATGAAGGCGCGGCAGCTCGCCGCTGAACCGCGAGGCCGGCAGGCGAATTCCGCCGCTGGGCGTCCGCCTGGCGTCGACGAGGTAGTATTCCAGCTCGGCCGCGGCGACCGGAGTGAGGCCGTCGGCGGCAAACCGGTCCAGCACGCCCTTCAGTACGTGGCGCGGATCGAGATCGTTCGGGCGGCCATCCAGTTCGTAGAGCGACAGCATCACCTGGCCGACATCATCGCCCAGCCACGGCGCCGGGACCAGCGTGCCCGGGATCGGCTTGCCCAGACGATCGGCGTCGCCGTCCTCCCAAACCAACCCCGTATCCTCGCAGTCGCGGCCGGTGATGTCGTTCACCAGGATCGAGCCGGGCAGGAAGCGGCCGTAATCGAAGACGCCGCGCAGCTCGTGGCGGCGCAGGCGCTTGCCGCGCGGCACGCCGCTCATGGCGGTGAACAGCACCTCGAAGAAGGTGATTTCCGGATGGGCGGCCAGGAAGGCCTCAAGCTCGTCAGGTCCGCTCACGGCGTTCATGTCTCAGATCAACTCGCACGAAGGGTGAAGCTCACCGACTTCAGGTCGGCGTATTTATGCAATGCATGCAGGCTGCGGTCACGGCCGAAGCCAGACTGTTTGAAGCCGCCGAACGGCATGGTGATGTCGCAGGCGTCCCAGCCGTTGACCCATACCAGGCCGGCGCGCAGCCGCTTGGCCATGGTCATGGCCCGGTCGAGATCCGCAGTCCACAGCCCCGAGGCCAGGCCGTAGATGGTGTCGTTGGCGAGGCGCAGGGCCTCGTCCGCAGTCTTGAAGGTCATGACGCCGAGCACCGGGCCGAACACCTCCTCGCGGGCCAGCAACGAGTCGGGTTTGACGTTCTCGAAGATGGTCGGCTCGACATAGAAGCCGCCGGTCTCAGCCATGACGCGGTTGCCGCCCAGCCGGGGTTCGAGCCCCGCGGCGCGGGTCTCGTCGATGAAGCGCAATGCGGTCTGCATCTGCCGCTCGCTGATCATGGCGCCGTAGCGGGTGGCCGGGTCGAGGGGATCGCCGACCTGAATGGTCCGCGCCACCTCGACCACCATGTCGATGAACCGGTCCTTGATCGTCTCCTGGACCAGCAGCCGCGAGGCCGAGGTGCAGACCTCGCCCTGGTTGAAGAAGACGCCCCAGGCGGCGGCCTCGGCGGCAGCCTGGAGGTCGGGGCAGTCGTCGAAGACGATCTGCGGGGACTTTCCGCCCAGCTCGAGGCTGACGCGCTTGAGGTTGCTTTCGCCTGAATACTTCATCAGCGCGCGGCCGACGCCGCCGGAGCCGGTGAAGGCGATCATGTCGACGTCCATGTGGCGGGCCAGCGCCTCGCCGGCCGGTACGCCGAAGCCAGTGACGACGTTGAAGACGCCGGGAGGCAGGCCCGCTTCCAGGGCCAGTTCGGCGACGCGCATGCAGCTCAGCGGCGCCTGTTCGGCCGGCTTCAGGACGACGCTGTTGCCCATGGCGAGGGCCGGAGCGACCTTCCACATCGCCATGTGCAGCGGGAAGTTCCACGGCGTGATGGCGCCGATGACGCCAAGCGGCTCGTGGACGGCGTAGGAGAAGCGGCTGTCCGGCGACGGGCCGACTTCGCCGTAGACCTTGTCCAGCGCCTCGGCGTACCAGCGCACAGACTGGATCGCGAGCCGCATGTCGACGCCGCGGGCGTCGCCGATCGGCTTTCCGCTGTCGAGAGATTCGAGCAGGGCGAGCTCGTCGATGTGGGCTTCCATCAGCTCCGCGAGGCGGAGCATAACGGCCTTCTTGTCCCGCGGGGCCTGGGCCCGCCAGCGTCCGTCTTCAAAGGCGGCTCGGGCCGCGGCGACCGCGCGGTCTACGTCCTGCACGCCGCAGGCCGGCGCCTTGCTCAGCAGCGCGCCGTTGCGCGGCGAGATGACGTCGAAGGTGGCGCCGTCTAGCGCCTGCACGAGCTTGCCGTCGATCACCGCGGCCGACGGGACCTGCAGAGCGGCCAGACGCTTGTCGAGTTCGGGGGAAACGTACATTTCGGACCCTCTACTGTGATCACGACCGAAAACCAAGATTATTCCTGAGATGGCCCCCGGCGGTCCGAGCGCGAAGATCGAGCGCCTGGCTGCGATCTCAGACCCTCGATAACCGGCGGCGATTCAACCATTTGGGCTTCTTGCGTTCGCAGGACGCCTATGGTCCGTTACGGAGGATTTGGCGGGGAGAATAGGGTGGATTCCGGCGCACAGGCTCGCAAGACGCTAACTTCCGCCATGCGCGACACTCAGGAAAATTCGACGGACGAAGAGCCGGCGCTGCACGCTGCGATCTACGAGGATCTTCGTCATCGTCTTATCACCGGTAGGATCGTGCCCGGCGTCGGCCTGTCGACCCGTGGCCTGGCGCTGGAACTCGGCGTCAGCCAGATGCCCGTCCGCCAGGCGCTGAGCCGACTTGCCGCCGAGGGAGCGGTCGAGATCCGCTCGAAGCGCAAGATCGAAGTGTCGGCGATGACGCCGCAACGGTTCGCCGATCTGCTGGGCTGCCGGCTGCTGCTGGAGCCGCAGGCCGCGGTCGAGGCCCTGCCTCACATCACGCCGCAACTGCTGAAGCGCCTGCGCCATCACGACGCCGCTCTCGACGCCGCCATGCAGGAAGGCAACGTGATCGCCTACATCGAGAACAATTTCGAGTTCCACTTCACGCTCTACCGGGCCAACCAGCGACCGACCCTGAACCGGCTCATCGAGACCCTTTGGCTGCAAGTCGGGCCGTTCATGCGGGTGGTCTATGGCCGTGTCGGCACCGCCAATCTGATGGACCAGCACCGAGTCGCGCTCGACGCGATAGAGCGGCAAGATGCCGACGCCCTGCGCGAGGCGATCGCCTCGGATATCGGCGACGGTATGGGCCTGATCGGCGGCGGCGCCTGGCAACAGACCGACGTGGTCACTTAAAGCGGATCGCCCCGCATCGCGCGGCCAAGAAGGCGGAAGAAGGCCTGCGACTGGGGGTTTTCGGCTGGCCGCCATTCCGGGTGCCATTGGACGGCCAGAACCGGCGTCGAGCCGACCGTCGTCGAGAACGCCTCGACGACGCCGTCGGGTGCCCTCGCCTCCACCGTCAAGCCTTCGCCCAGGCGATCAATCCCCTGGAAATGGACCGAATTGACGGTGATGCGGGCCTCTCCCGTCGCGCGACGCAGCAGGCCGCCGTCGCTTAATTCGACCTCGTGTTCGTGGGCGAACATTTCGTCGAAGCCGACATCGTCAGGTGCATGGTGGCGCAGGAGCTCGTCGGCGGTGTTCATGTCCCGGCGCAGGGTGCCCCCGAAGGCGACGTTCAGTTCCTGGAGCCCCCGGCAGATCCCGAAAACCGGCTTGCCCTGAGCGGTCATCGCCCGGATCAGCGCCGAGGTGGTGTCGTCGCGGTTGGCGTCGAACGGCCCCGGTGCGGTGGCGGCGGCCTCCGGCTGGCCATAGCGGGCTGGCGACAGGTTCGAGGGGCTTCCGGTCAGCAGCAGGCCATCGAGGCGGGGAGCGACCTCGTCGGCGCGCATCAATCCAGGAAGCGCAGGGATCAGCAGGGCCGCCGCGTCCGCGTAGCGCATCGCGGCGTCGACGTAGCGGGTCATGACCGCTTGGGCGGTCTCCACGCCCATGTCCCGCGTACAGCAGGCGATCCCGAGAACCGGACGGAGGGGAGCGGCGGAGGACATCGGAGGACCTGCGGACTGCGATCACAACCGCACGACCGCGGCTGTGCCGCCTAGATATGGGAAAACAGCTTACCTGTTCAACACCTGCGGCGGCGACCTGGCCGCCGCCGCAGACGCTGTGATCGTGAACTTAGACCGATGCGGCGTTGAACGCCGAGTATTCGAGGCCGAGGCTTTGGGCGACCGGCTCGTTGGTCAGCTTGCCGCGGAACACGTTCAGGCCGTTCACCAGGTGCGGATTGTCGGCCAGGGCCTTGAGACCCTTCTGCGCCAGCTCTAGGCCGAACGGCAGGGTGGCGTTGTTCAGCGCGTAGCTCGAGGTCAGCGGCACCGAACCGGGCATGTTGGCAACGCAGTAATGGATCACGCCGTCCACTTCGAAGGTGGGGTCCTGGTGGGTCGTGGCGTGCGAGGTCTCAAAGCAGCCGCCCTGGTCGATGGCGACGTCGACGAGCACCGAACCACGGCGCATCTTCGGCAGCATATCGCGGGTGACGAGCTTCGGCGCGCTCGCGCCCGGCACGAGGACCGCACCCACGACGACGTCGGCGTTGAACACTTCCTGCTCGATCGCCTCGATGGTCGAGAAGCGCGTGCGCACCCGGCCATCGAACATCTCGTCGAGCTGACGCAGGCGCGGGATCGACTGATCGATGATCGCGACGTCGGCGCCGAGGCCGACAGCCATGCGGGCCGCATGAGTGCCGACGACGCCGCCGCCGATCACGACGACCGTCGCCGGAGCCACGCCCGGGACGCCGCCCAGCAGCAGGCCGCGGCCGCCGTTGTAGCGCTTCAGCGCCGCAGCGCCGGCCTCGATGGACAGACGGCCGGCCACTTCGCTCATCGGCGCGAGCAGCGGCAGGGCGCCGCGCGAATCCGTCACCGTCTCATAGGCGATGGCCGTGCAACCCGACTCGATCAGGCCCTTGGTCTGCTCCGGATCCGGAGCCAGGTGCAGGTAGGTGAAGAGGATCTGCTCGGGGCGCAGGCGAACCCACTCCGACGGCTGGGGCTCCTTCACCTTCACGATCATCTCGGCCTTGGCGAAGACCTCTTCGGCGCTCGCGGCGATCTCGGCGCCAGCCTTTTTATAGTCCTCGTCGGAAGCCCCGATGCCCGCGCCGGCGTTGGTTTCAACCAACACCTGGTGGCCACGCGCGACGTACTCACGGGCCGCGCCGGGCGTCAGGCCCACGCGATACTCCTGAGGCTTAATCTCCTTAGGCACACCGATACGCATCGTAATTCCTCGGAATCTGCTTCTGAATTTTCAGGCTTTAGCGCTCGCGCATGCCTGTCGCCACCAAGCTCGCGGGCCGTGGCGACGTCGGGGCCCTTATGAGAGGGTGGATGCTGAGATCATAGAGGACTTCCTTACCCGATATGGTGCTCGTGGGTCACCAGGGTTCAGCGCCTCTGCGAGAAAATCCGGTGGACGATGCGATCGCCCGGCAGGAGGCCGAGCTGCGCCGCCCGGCCACCGGCGAGTTCCAGAACCGCCCTCGCCGGGCCGTTCGACGGCAGCGGCGTCTCGTCCAGGGGCCGTGCATTGGCCACAACGGAAACCACCCGGCCGTCCGCGCCAATGTAGACGATGTCAAGGGGGATGAGGGTGTTGCGCATCCAGAAGGCGAGGAACTGCGGCCGCTGAAAGTCGAACAGCATCCCGCGATCCGGCGCCAGGCTGCGGCGGCACATCAGGCCGTACTGCCGTTCGACGGGGCTGTCGGCGAACTCGACCTGGAGGGCCGTGCGACCCTTGGGGGTCACCACTTGGAGCGGTTGCAGGGGTCGCAGTTCGGCCTGGCCCTTGCAGGCGTTGGGCGACTGTCGTGGAATATCCTGGGCCTGCACGCCAGCGGGAACGAGGGCCGCAGCGAGCGAGAGCCCGGCCCAATGGCGCGACGAGAAGCTGAACACCGGTGGACTCCGCGACTTCGAGATCAGTCTAAGGTGGACTCGATCTCGGCCACGACAAGTCCTTTCGGGCCTTCGGCAAAGCGCACCATCACGTCCTCGCCGGGCTGGAGATCTTCCATGCCCGAGCGGCGCAGGGTCTCGATGTGCACGAAGATGTCCCCTGGCTCGCCGTCGCGGACGACAAAGCCGTAGCCCTTTGTGCGGTTGAACCACTTGACCTTGGCCCGCTCGAGCGGGCCCACCGCCTCCAGAACGGGGCGGGCGGGCCGGCTCATGACCGGGCCGCCGTCGTAGCCGGAGCTGCGTTCGCGGCGGAAGCCGTCGTCGCGGCTGCGCCGCTCGGCCGGCGGCGGGGCGCAACTTTCGTCGATCTCCACGACTTCGGCGACTTGCCAGCCCTTGGGCCGGCGAACGACGTCGCAGGTGATCGCCGAGCCTTCCAGCGCGTTGTCGCGCCCGCAATTGCGAAGCGAGGTTACGTGCAGGAGCACGTCCTTCAGGTCGGTCTGGCCAGGATCGTCGGGGACGATGAACCCGTACCCCTTGCCGGCATCAAACCACTTGACCCGTCCCGTGATCCGCACCGCATCGGCGGCCGCATCCACGCCTTCCAACTCGAACCCCGTCATTGCCCCCCGGCCCCGACACCCCCCAACCACTCGGATTGGAGCCAACCGTAACACTGTTCGCCTAATCACGGCGGCGTCAACGGGAATTCTGCGCGCGCAGGCGCAAAGCAAAGGTAATCCAACGATCTGGGGGAGGCTCGCGTTGGCAGTCCCTAGGGGAGTCGAACCCCTCTCTCCAGGTTGAAAACCTGGCGTCCTAACCGATAGACGAAGGGACCGCTTGGCGCGAGGCGGGCTCTATATAAGCCTTCACCGAGGGGTGCAAGCCCCTGCCGTAGATCAAATCCGCCGCGGGTCCGCGACATCCTCGATCTCGAGTTCCACGCTCTCGCGCCCCTGCCAGTCATCGGGCTTCAGGCGACCGACGACATGAACCGCTCCGCCCTCGGAAAGCAGACGCCGGCCGGCCTCCGTTTCGGCCATACGCCACGCCACAGCCTTGAGTTTGCCGCCGGACGAATCAACCAGGGTGCAGCGCACGTGCCCGCCCTTGAGAGCCATCGGTCGCTCGATCCGGACGTCGGCGGCGGCGAACAGCGGTTCGGGATTGCCGGGGCCGAATGGGGCGAGTCGCTGGAAGTCCTGCCATAGGGCGCGGGTGCAGCCGGCGGTCGTGACCAGGGCGTCGATCTCCAGCCCGTCCTCCGCCGCCGCGATTCCCGCCTCTTCCGCCAAGCGCTCGCACAGGAAGGCGCGCAGTTCGGGGATCGAGGCCGGGCGCACCGACAGGCCGGCCGCCATGGCGTGGCCGCCGCCGGCAAGCAGCAGGCCCGCCTCGTAGGCCGCCTGGACCGCCTGTCCGAGGTTCACGCCCGGCTGGGAGCGTCCGGACCCCTTGCCGACGTCCGCGGCGCGATCCACGCCGATGACGATCACCGGTTTGCGGTAGCGCTCACGCAGCCTACCGGCGACGATGCCGATGACGCCCGGGTGCCAGTCGTCGGCAGCCACCACCAGGCATGGCGCATCCTCGGCGTTGCTTTCGCGCTCGATGACCCGGACCGCCGCCTCGATCACCTCGCGCTCCACCTCCTTGCGGGCGGCGTTGAGGGCGTCGAGTTCACCCGCCAGGGCCAGCGCCTCTTCCTCATCGTCGGTGGCCAGCAGTCGCGCGCCGAGGTCGGAGCGACCAATCCGCCCTCCTGCATTGATCCGCGGACCAAGGACGAAGCCGGCATGGAAGACGCTGGCCGGTCCCGGCGCGTGTTTGGCGACATCGAGCAGGGCCTTCAGGCCCGGGTTCCTCCAACCACTCATGACCCTCAGGCCTTGCGCGGCCAGGGCGCGATTGAAGCCGACGAGCTGTGTGACGTCGCAGATCGCACCCATGGCCGCGAGGTCCAGCCAACTGCGCAGGTCAGGCTCGCTCCGCCCCTCGAAGAGCCCCCTGCCCCGCGCCTCGCGGCTCAGCGCCGCCAGCAGGACGAAGGTGACGCCGGCCGCCGCCAGGTGTCCCTGCCCGGAACCGCAATCCGGTCGGTTGGGGTTGACCAGGGCGGCGACCTTGGGGATCTCGCCGGGTCGCATCAAGTGATGGTCGATCACCACGACTTCGAGCCCGATTTCGGCGGCGCATTGCAGGGCGTCGTGGGCGGCTGCGCCGCAGTCGACGGTGACCACCAGTTCCGCGCCGTCCGCCTTCAACCGGCGGAACGCGGCCGGTGACGGGCCGTAGCCTTCCTTCAGGCGGTCGGGCACATAGATCGACAGCTCATGGCCGAGCGCCCGGAACCAGCGCACGAGCTGGGCGGCCGAGGAGGCGCCGTCGACGTCGTAATCGGCGAACACGACGATCCGCCGCCGCTGTTCAAGGGCATCGACGAGCACCCGCGCCGCCAGATCCATGTCGGCGAAGCTGGAGGGATCCGGAAACTGCGCCTTCAGGCTGGGGTTGAGGTAGATGGCCCCGCCGTCGCCGCCCACGCCGCGAGCCGCCACGGCGCGGGCCAGCGGCTCGTCCAGGCCGAGACCCAGGCGGTGGGTGCGCACGGCCTCGGCGTCGGCCGGACGCTCGCGCCAGCGTCGCCCGGACAGCGAGCGCGAGACGCCGAGATAGTCGATGTTGCCGCCGCCGTCGGCCAAGGTCAGCTCCGTTCGTTCCGGGCCATTATCGGACGAGTCGCCCGCATATCGCCTTGTGCTGATAGCCGCAGGCGGCGTCAGGAACGGTCGTGAGGCGTCAGACCGGCCGCTTCATGCGTACTTCGCGCACGGTGTGGGTCGCCGAGTTCATTACCAGGGTGTGGGTCCGCACGAATCCGCGATCAAAAGTGACGCCATCCAGGAGGGCGCCGCTGGTGACGCCCGTAGCAGCGAAGATCGCCTCGGCGCGGACCATTTCGTGCAGGTCGTACTTCTTGTCGAAGTCAGTGATGCCGATTCGCTCGGCGCGAGCCCGCTCGTCGGCGTTGCGGAAAACCAAACGCCCCTGGAACTGCCCGCCGACGCATTTCAGCGCCGCGCAGGCCAGCACCCCCTCCGGCGCCCCGCCCAGCCCAAGGTACAGATCGACGCCGGTTTCGGGATCGGCGGTGTTGATCACCCCGGCGACGTCGCCGTCGTTGATCAGGTAGACCCGCGCCCCGGCGCTACGGAGGCTGGCGATGATCTCTGCGTGCCGCGGACGGTCGAGCACGCAGACGGTGATCTGCGACGGATCGACCCCCTTCGCCGTAGCGAGGGCGGCGACGTTCTCGGCCGGTGTGCGGTCAAGATCGATCAGGCCGGCCGGATAGCCGGGCCCGCAAGCGATCTTGTCCATGTAGGTGTCCGGCGCCTGCAGCAACGAGCCGCGCGGCGCCCAGGCCATCACCGCCAGGGCCCCCGCCATGGCCTTGGCCGTCAGGGTCGTGCCTTCGAGCGGATCGAGCGCGATGTCGACCTTGAGCTTGCCGCCCTTGCCGACCTTCTCGCCGATATAGAGCATCGGCGCCTCGTCGCGCTCGCCCTCGCCGATGACGATCTCGC
>NZ_JBIIGK010000087.1:0-12108 GCF_044236515.1 Phenylobacterium sp. | reverse complement strand
ACGCCGGCTCCGAGATAGACCAGCGCCTGGATCAGCAGCGAGGAATGGCCGTTCATCGGGCGGGCTCGGGTCGGGTGCGCATGGCGCGCAAGAAATCGCGCAACGGCCGACGGCGCACGCTTTTTCTGCCACGCTTGCATCCGGCTGGCTCAGGGCCACCTACAATCCTGCACATGTGGGGATCGCTATCGCCATGAAACGCCTCGCGTTCTTCGCCCTCGTCGCCGGCCTGGCGGTCCAGGCCGCGCCGGCCTGGGCCGAGACCCGGACGGCGGTATTCGCCGGCGGCTGCTTCTGGTCGGTGGAGAAGTTCTTCGAACACGCGCCCGGCGTGGTGCGGGCGGTCTCCGGCTATTCGGGCGGCGGGCTGCGCAACCCGACCTACGAGAACCACCAGGGTCACCTGGAGGCCGTGCAGGTTACCTACGACCCGGCGAAGACGACCTACGCCAAGCTCGTCGACCACTTCTTCCGCAACATCGACCCGACCGATCCGAACGGCCAGATCTGCGACCTCGGCCCGTCCTATCGGACGGCGGTCTTCGTCTCGAGCCCGCAGGAGCGCCAGACCGCGGAGGCCGCCAAAGCCCAGGTCGCCGGCGTCCTGAAGAAGCCGGTCGCCACCCAGGTGCGGTCCGCCGCGCAGTTCTGGCCTGCCGAGGCCTATCACCAGGACTTCGCCAGGAAGAACCCGGCCCGCTACGAAGCCTATCGCATCGGCTGCGGCCGCGACCGGCGGCTCAACGCGGTGTGGGGCGGCCGGTAACGGGGTCCCGCGGCCGCGGGGCGAAGCCCTCGCCGACGAACATCTCCAGCCGGCGCTTGCGCTTGCGGTCCAGCCAGACGCTGGCGATCTCCCGGCCGGCGGTGGCCGAGAAGTCGCCGGCGAACTCCTTCTCCCAATTGCCCTCGAGGGCGACGGCCAGCACCCGCCGGCCCTCGGCGGCGGTCAGGGGCGCGCTGGTCTCGGCCTGGTTCTGAGGCGTCTCGGCCAGCAGCCAGGCGCGCAGCGGCGGGGCGCTCGGATCGGCGAACCAGTCCCGGCCATAGTAGCGCATGGCGTAGTAGAGGAAGCGGCTGTTGACGGCGATGGCGGTCAGGCCCGCCGGCTCCTCGACGCTGGCCCGCTGCAGCACGAGGTCGGTCGTCTGGGCCCAGCCCTTGGCCCGCTTGAAGGCGTTGGCCGCGCCCATCCTCTCGGCGAACCCGGGCGAGATCGCGAAGGCGAGGAACAGGGCGGCGATCAAGGCCTGCGTGCCGATCGCGGCGATCAGCCAGCCTTTCGCGCGCCAGCGGATCAGCCAGGCTCCGACCAGGATGGCCCCCGGCAGGTAGGCGGCGCCCGACCAGTTGGCGTTGGCCCGGCTGACGAAGGCCTGGCCGGTGACGATCAGCAGCGGCGGCAGCACGAAGCAGAGCAGCAGCAGGTCCGACGGCTCCACCCGCCGGCGGCGGATCGCCAGCCCGACGCCGACGATCAGGGCGGCGAAGGGGATCGGTCCGAAGACGCCGAACTGGGTGGCGAGGAATTCGCCGAGCTCCTCGAAGTTGAACAGCTGCCGCCCGCCCCAGGCGGCGTTGGCGGCGGTGTGCTGGACGGTGGCGAAGCCGTGCTGGGCGTTCCAGATCAGGTTCGGGGCGAGGACGACGGCGAAGGCGAGGACGGCGAGCGCCGCGCCGGTCGGGCTCCAGCCCCGCCGCGCGTGCGGTGACAGGGCCAGGTGCAGGCCGATGCCCACCAGGCCGTAGATGGCCGCGTACTTCGACAGAAAGGCGAGGCCCAGCGCGCCCCCGGCTCCCGCCGACAACCAGAGCCGGCGGCGGCGGTCGGCGTCCTGCAGCGCCGCATAGGCGAGGATCGTCAGCCCAAGGAAGAACAGCAGCGGCGAATCGGTGGCGATGACCACGGCCGACAACTGGATCGCCGGCGCCAGGGCGTAGAGCGCCGTCGCCGCCAGCGCCGTCCGCTCGTCGTAGACCCGGCGGGCCAGGAAGAAGACGACCAGCGCCGCCCCGGCCTGGAACATCGGGGCCGCCAGCCGCACCCAGGCCTCGGCGTCGCCGCCGACCGCCGTCGTCGCCCAGATCGCCCAGGCGACCATCGGCGGCTTGGAGTAGTAGCCGAAGTCGAGCGTCCGGGACCAAAGCCAGTACTGGGCCTCGTCAGGGTACAGTTCCAGAGGACTGACGAAGAGGGCGATCAGCCGGGCGAGCGTCAACCCGGCGACCAGCATGACGACGTTGCGCCACTCGCGCCTCTGCCCGATTCCCGTCACCATCCGGCCCTTCGGCTAGTCGCATCCGCCCGTCGACGGCCCGGCGGTTGTATAGCGCCGGCGCCACGGTTTCGCGCGATTCCTGCGACCGGTCGCCACTGTAACAAATGCGTCACCCAAACCCGCAGAATTCCAGGCTATAGGCCCGTGCAGGTTCGATGCTCTGCATCGGGTCGGGGATAATCAGGGGATACTGATGAACATGAAACTTAGCCGCGCTCTGTGCGCGACGACGGCGCTCGTCACCGGGCTGCTGATGGCCGAGCAGGCGCTCGCCCAATCGACCGGCACCGCCGTGCTCGAAGAACTGATCGTGACGGGCACGGCCGCACCGCGTTCCGTGGGCGGCGCGATCGTCGCCGAGACCGAGCCGAAGTCGCGCGCGTCGATCACCGAAGAGCTGATCACCCGCCAGACGCCCGGCCAGACGATCCTCGACGCGATCAACCTCCTCCCGGCCGTCACCTTCTCGAACAACGACCCGTACGGCTCGGCCGGCGGCGACATCACCATGCGCGGCTTCGACAGCCAGCGCGTCGCCCTGCTGGCGGACGGCGTGCCGCTCAACGACAGCGGCAACTACGAAATCTATCCGAACCAACAGCTCGACAGCGACCTGATCGAGCGGGCCACCGTCAACCTCGGCACCACCGACGTCGACAGCCCGACCGCCGCGGCGGCCGGCGGCACCATCAACTACATCACCCGCAAGGCTTCGGACGTGTTCGGCGTTCGCGCCGAAGTGGGCGCCGGCAGCGACAACTTCCAGCGCTATTACGCGACCATCGAGACCGGCGCGATCGGCCCGTTCGGGACCAAGGCCTGGGTCTCGGGCCTGTTCACCCGCAACGACCTCTTCAAGCCGCACAACTCGCCGATCGACCCCAAGGGCAAGATCCAGAAGAAGCAGTTCAACGCGCGGATCGACCAGGACTTCGGCTCGGCCGGCTGGGCCAGCCTGATCCTGAACTACAACGAGAACCGCAACCAGTTCATCAACCGCATCAACCTGGCGACCTTCCGCCGCCAGGGCCTTACGACCACGGGGGCCGCCGACACGACCCTGGTCGGCGCCACCACCTGCACCCGACCGACGCCGGCCGCCGGCACGGCCCAGGTGGACAACACCACCAACTGCCCGAGCGGATTCTACGGCTTCACCATCAATCCGTCGAACACCGGCAACATCCGCGGCCTGTCGAGCTGGAACCTCGCCGACAACCTGACGCTGACGGTGGACCCGTCGTTCCAGTACACCATCGCCAACGGCGGCGGCATCGGCACCTTCTCCGAGAACCTTGGCCAGCTGCGCGGCAACAGCACGGCGGCCGGCGTTGACCTGAACGGCGACGGCGACCTCCTCGACACCGTGCACCTCTATCGTCCGAACACGACGAACACCCGCCGCTACGGCCTGACTTCGTCGCTGATCTGGAAGTTCGCCGACAACCAGTCGGTGCGCGCCGCCTACACCTTCGACCGCGCCCGTCACCGCCAGACCGGCCAGCTGACTTACCTGACCCAGGACGGCTTCCCGACCGACGTGTTCGGCGGCAAGGACGGCTATGGCGAGGCGATCGACCTGCCCGACGGCAGCATCCTGCGTCGTCGCGACCGGTACTCGATCGCGCTCTTGAACCAGGTGTCGGTGGAATACCGCGGCCGGTTCCTGGAGGACCGCCTGCTGGTCAACCTCGGCCTGCGCGCCCCGTTCTTCAAGCGCGAGCTCAACAACTTCTGCTATCAGCGCTCGACCTTCGACGCCTACTGCACGACCGAGCGGGCGTTCGTGGTGACGGGCACCGACGACGGCAGTGGCCGGCCCTATGTGGTGTTCCCGTCGGCCGGCAACGGCCTCGTCGGCGGCGCCGGCACCGGCACGCAGGCTTTGACCGCGGCGCAGCGGGCCGCCTTCCTGGCCTTCTACGGCCTGCCGGCGACCTCGACCGTGACCGCCAGCCAGTTCTACGGCCAGCCGCGCTCGTTCCAGCGCAAGTACGACGACGTGCTGCCCAACGTCGGCGTCAGCTATGACCTCACCGACGACCTGACGGTGTTCGCCAGCTACGCCGAAACCCTGTCGGCGCCGCGTACGGACGATCTCTACGACCGTGACGACGTTGACCCGGGCCCGGAGCGCAGCAAGTCCTACGACCTCGGCGTCCGCTACCAGACCGGCATGGTTCTGGCCGCGGCCTCGATCTGGCGCACGGACTTCTCGAACCGCATCGAGCGGGTTCTGGACGAAGCCGCCGGCATCGCCTTCTCGCAGAACGTCGGCGACGTGAAGCTGCAGGGCTTCGACGCCCAGATCGGCATCACGCCGACGGAAGAGCTGAGCTTCTACGCCTCGTACTCGTTCATCGACTCCGAGCTGCAGAACGACATCCCCGGCACCAGCGCCACGGCGCCGGTCCTGCGGACCAAGGGCAACGAGCTGTACGAGGTGCCGAAGCACCAGGGCGCCGCGCGGGTCCAGTACGACCCGACCGAGTTCCTCAGCCTCGGCGCTCAGGCCAAGTGGGTCGGCGACCGCTGGACCAACCTGACGAACGACGAGAAGACCCGCGGCTTCGGGCTGCTCGACCTCGACGCCCGCTTCAAGCTGGACTCGTTCGGCCTGGAGCGGACCTACGTCCAGCTCAACGTCCGGAACGCCACCGACAAGCGTTTCCTGAACGAGATCACCGAAAACCTTTCGGGCACGGCTCTGGCCCAGCCGGGCTATCGCCGGACCTTCATCGTGACCCTGCACGCCGAGTTCTAAGGCGCGCATCGACGCGAAGTGGATCGGGGGCGGCCGCAGCGATGCGGCCGCCCTTTTTCCTGCGAGCTTGACGCCGGGGTCCGGGGGGGCCATCTGCGCGCGGCTTTCGATCGGAGGGTTGGCCCGTTGAGCTTCACCGTACCTGCCGAGTGGGCGCCGCACGCGGCGATGTGGCTGGGCTTTCCGAGCCACGCCGACCTGTGGGAGTCCGACCTCGACGCGGCCCAGGCCGAGGTGGCGGCCCTGGCCCGCGCCCTGGCTGGCCCGGGGCGTGAGCGCGTGCGCCTGATGACCGGCCATCCGGACGGCGAGGCGGCGGCCCGCCGACTGCTCGGCGACGTCGCCGGGATCGAGATCGTCCCCGGGCGGTTCGGCGACATCTGGCTGCGCGACACCGGCCCGATCTTCGGTTTCGGCGCGAACGGCCTCCAGGCCCAGGGCTTCCGCTTCAACGGCTGGGGCGGCAAGTACGCTCTGGAGCACGACGACACCGTCGCCGGGCAGATCGCCGAGGCGTCTGGCGTCCCGCTCGTGGCCCACGATTTCATCCTCGAAGGCGGCGCGGTCGACCACGACGGCGAGGGCACGGTGCTGACCACCGGCCAGTGCCTGCTCAACCCGAACCGCAACGCGGGCTGGGACGACCCCAAGGCCGAGGCCGCGCTGGCCCAGGCGCTGGGCGCCCGCAAGGTCCTGTGGCTCGGCGAGGGCTTGCAGAACGACCACACAGACGGCCACGTGGACAACCTGGCCCGCTTCGTCGCGCCCGGCGTCGTCGCCATCCCCGTCGCCTGGGGCAAGGGCGATCCGAACGCCGACGCCTTCGACGACGCCGCCCGCCGCCTCGCCAGCATGACCGACGCCGCCGGCCGGCAGATCAAGGTCGTCCGCATCCCGTCCCCCGGCTTCGTCGAGGGGGACGAGGGCGAGGCGGTCCCGGCCAGCCACATGAACTTCCTGATCGCCAACGGCGCGGTGATCGTGCCGATCTACGAGGACCGGCCGGGCGAGTTCGCCGTCCAGGCGCTGAACGCCGTCTTCCCCGACCGCCAGGTGATCGGTCTGCCGTCCACCGCCATCCTGACCGGCGGCGGCTCGTTCCACTGCATCACCCAGCAGGAGCCCGCCCAATGAGCCGCAGCCTCAAGGTCGCCGCCATCCAGACCTCCTACGGCGAGGACGAGGCGGCCAACATCCGCAAGACCGCCGCCTTCATCCGCGAGGCCGCCGCCGGCGGCGCGCAGGTGATCCTGCCGTCGGAACTGTTCCAGGGGCCGTACTTCTGCGTCGCCCAGGAAGAGCGCTGGTTCGCCACCGCCCGGCCGTGGCGCGAGCACCCGTGCGTGACCGAACTGGCGCCGCTGGCGGCCGAGCTCGGCGTCGTGCTGCCGATCTCGATCTACGAGCGGGAGGGGCCGCATTACTTCAACAGCCTGGTGATGGTCGACGCCGACGGCTCGCTCATCGGCGTCTATCGCAAGAGCCATATCCCCGACGGCCCCGGCTACATGGAGAAGTACTACTTCCGGCCGGGCGACACCGGCTTCAAGGTCTGGGACACGAAGTTCGGCCGCATCGGCGTCGGCATCTGCTGGGACCAGTGGTACCCGGAGGCGGCCCGCGCCATGACCCTGATGGGCGCCGAAGTACTGCTCTATCCGACGGCCATCGGCTCCGAGCCGCACGACCCCAGCCTCGACACCGCCGCCCCCTGGCGCCGCGCGATGCAGGGCCACGCCGTCTCGAACGTGATCCCGGTGGTCGGCGCTAACCGCATCGGTTTCGAACCGTGGGACGGCTATCCGAACGGCGGCCAGCAGTTCTATGGCTCCAGCTTCATCGCCGACCATCGCGGCGACCTCGTCGCCGCCTTGGGCCGCGACGACGAGGGCGTGCTGAGCGCCGAGTTCGACCTCGACTTCCTGCAGACCCACCGGGCTGCCTGGGGCTTCTTCCGCGACCGCCGCACCGACCTCTACGGCGCCCTGGCGGGCCCGCGGCCGGCCTAGCCGCAGCGCGCCGGTTTGGCGCCGGCCAGCTCCGCCCTGGCCGTCGCCATGTCGCTGAGGAACTGCGGCTCGGCGTGCAGCCGGGCGACGACGCCGGCGGCCAGGGTGCGGGCGGCTTCGACGTCGCTGGCGAAGTGGGCGCCGCAGATCGCTCGGCTCTCGCCCATCTCGCGCCCGGCGACGAGCAGCGGCGTCGCCCGCGCCGGCGCCAGTTCCGTCAGGATCAGGCCCCAGCCCCAGCCGATCATCGCGTGGCCCGAGGGGTAGGAGAAGTTGGTCTTCATCCAGTCCTCGCGGGCGATGCAGATCGGCTGGTCGTTGCCGATCAACGGCCGGGTGCGGGCGTAGTGCGCCTTCGGGCCGTTGCCGACCGCGCTGAGGTCCACGCCGACCCGGCGTAACATCCGGAACGTGGCCGGCGTCGAGGTCTCGCCGATCTCGGCGCCCAGGGCGCAGGAGAAGCGGCGCATCACCCCGCCTTTCCACAGGTCGTCGTCCTGAATCGCCGCGGCCCAGCGCGGCGTGTCCTTCAGCTTGCGGCTCTCGTCGTAGAAGGCGCGGTCGGCCTTCCCCTGCGGCGAATCCGGCGTTGCGGGCGCCGGCAGGATGGCCTGGCCGTCGACCGCCGCCTTCGGCAAATAGCCCGGGGGCGCTGGGGTCTGGGCGTCGGCGGCGGCGCAGAGGGCGACGCCGGCGAAGGTCACGGCAAGAGTCAGGCGACGGAACAAGATGCGTATCCTCCCGATGTTATGCGCATCCTAAGGCGGGACGCGCCGGGCTGTCACATTTGCCGCCTTTCGGGCGATGGGCTAGAAGCGGCGACCTCATGCGCACGGGCCCGACCGCCCGCTTAGAATCCCGAAGGCGACGATGACCACCACGACCGACCAAGGCGGCCAGATCACCGGCAACGTCCTGTTCTATTCCAAGCCGGAGCCGCTGGCTCCCGAACTGCACGGCAAGCTGGGCGTCAAGCGCATGGACGGCCCGTTCAAGTTCGCCAAGGAAGGCCACGCCATCCCGCTGACCGTCGGCGAGTTCCCGCTGGCCGCCGTCACCGGCCCGATCATCTTCGTCGGCGACGAGAAGCTGCCGATCGCGGTCATGGGCCTGAACGCCGGCGAGAACATGTTCCTGAAGGACGACGGCATGTTCGAGCCGGGCGTCTACATCCCGGCCTATATCCGCCGCTATCCGTTCGTGTTCGCCAACGACGACGCCAACAACCAGATGGTGCTCTGCGTCGACCGCAACGCCGAGTTCGTGGTCGAGGGCGGCGACATGCCGTTCTTCGAAGACGGCAAGCCGAGCCAGTACACCCAGAACTGCATCGAGTTCTGCAACAACTTCGAGATGGAGCGTCAGCGCACCCTGAGCTTCGTCCAGCTGCTCAAGGACCTCGACCTGTTCGAGCTGAAGACGGCCAACTTCACGCCGCAGAACCCCGACGGCTCGGCCGGCCAGCCGCAGAAGATCGCCGACTACTTCGGCGTCTCGGAAGAGAAGCTCAACAAACTGCCGACCGAGAAGCTGGTCGAGCTGCGCGACAACGGCGCCCTGGGCCAGATCTACGCCCACCTGCTGTCGCTGGTCGGCTGGGACCGTCTGGTCGCCGTCGCCCTCGGCCGCGCCTCGCAGACGCCGCAAGCCGCCAACGCCTGAGGTCGGTCAGGCGGACGCCTGACGGACAAGGGGTCGCGCGAATCTCGCGGGCCCCTTTTTCGTGTCCGCTAGCGGGCGAACACGCTCCGCGTCAGGCACGAGAACACCAGTCGGCCGGCCTCATCCAGAAGGTCGTGCTGGCAGATGACGATGCCCTTGCCCTCGCCGACCGGGTCCTTGGCCATCACCGTCATCCGGCCGCGCAGCAGTTCGCCGGCCGGCGGGTTGCGCACCCAGCGCAGGGCGTCGACGCCGAGCCGCTTGGTCTGCGGCCAGTCGGTGTGGGCCACCGCGTCCAGCCGCGCCCACAGGGCGAAGACCATGGCGTCGGGCGCCCCGCGGTCCGTCGTCCAGCCGGGCGTGAAGGCGGCCACGAAGGCGTCGAGCGCCTGCGGATCGATCCCCGCGGCCCCCAGCGGCACCACCTGGCCGATCTCAATCTCGTCGAAGCTGGCGGGCACGGAGGCACTCTCTGGTTGGGCGAAGATTCGTCGATGATGGACGGCCCGTCGTCGCCAAGTCGAGCCCGCTTTGCGCCCGCGGCGCGCAGGGGCCATATAGCGATGCGGAACAGGGGTGGATTGGCGCGATGAGACGGATCCTGGCGGGCCTCGCAGCAGCCTTGGCGCTGACCGGCGCCAGCGTCGCCGCGCCCGTCGACACCGGCCACCTCGAAGCCGAGCTGGTCGCCGCCGCGTCCGGCGTCACGCCCGGCGGATCGGTGCGCATCGCCCTGCGCCAGAAGATCGACGACGGCTGGCACACCTACTGGCGCAACCCCGGCGATTCCGGCGAGGCGACGCGGCTGGCGTTCACCCTGCCGGGCGGCTGGAGCGCCTCGCCCTTCACCTGGCCGACGCCCAGGCGCCTGCCGGTCGGGCCGCTGGTCAACTACGGCTACGAGGGCGAGGTCCTCCTGCCCATGACCCTGACGGCGCCCGCCGGGGCGAAGGTCGGCGAGACCGTCAGCCTGCGCGGCAAGGCCGACTTCCTGGTCTGCGAGGAGATCTGCATTCCGGAATCGGCGGAGCTGAGCCTCGAGGTCCCCGTCGTCGCCGGGCCCGCGCCCGCCGATCCGCGCTGGGGTCCGGCGATCGCCACGGCCCTCGCCGCGGCGCCGAAGCCGGCCCGGCTGGCCGCCGCCTACCAGCCGGCCGGCGCGACCCTGACCCTCGCCGTGGCCGGCGCGCCCCTGCAGGGCGCCGACGGCGCCGGCGCCTACTTCTTCCCGGCGACGCCCGGCATGATCGACCACGCCGCGGTCCAAGCGATCGAGCGCGGGCCGCAGGGGCTGACCCTGACGCTGACCCCGGGCGACGACTTCAAGGCCGCCGCCGCGCCGCCGGCCCTCGAAGGCGTGCTCTCGGTCGGCGGCCGGGCCTACGAGATCGCCGCCGCCGCCGGACCCGCGCCGGCCGGCGCGGGCGGCCTCGGCCCGCCGCCCCGCGCCGCCGCGCCGGGCGGGCTCGGCCTGCCGCTGGCGCTGGCTTTCGCCGTCCTCGGCGGCCTCGTCCTCAACCTGATGCCCTGCGTCTTCCCGATCCTAGCGATGAAGGCCGCCTCCCTGGTCGGCCACGGCCGCGAGGCGCGCGCGGCCCGGCTCCAGGGCCTGGCGTTCGGGGCCGGCGTGCTGGCGACCTTCGTCCTCCTCGCCGGCGCCCTCATTGCCCTGAAGGCGGCCGGCGCCGCCGTCGGCTGGGGCTTCCAGCTCCAGTCGCCGCCGGTGGTGGCGGGCCTCGCCCTGCTGATGCTGGCCGTCGCCCTCAACCTGTCGGGCGTGTTCGAGGTCGGCGCCTCGTTGCAGGGCGCGGGCTCGGACCTGGCCGCGCGCGGCGGCGCCGCCGGCGCCTTCTTCACCGGGGCCCTCGCCGTCGTCGTGGCGACGCCCTGCACGGCGCCGTTCATGGCCCCGGCCCTCGGTTGGGCGCTGGTCCAGCCGCCCGCCGCCTCGCTGGCGGTGTTCCTGGCGCTGGGGGCCGGGTTCGCCGCTCCGTTCGTGGCCCTGGCCTTCGCGCCCGGCCTACTCGCCCGCCTGCCCAAGCCCGGCCCGTGGATGGACGCGTTCCGCAAGGCGCTGGCCTTCCCGATGTACGCCGCCGCCGCCTGGCTCGTCTGGGTGCTGGCCCAGCAGGCCGGACCCGACGGCCTGGGCCGCGTCCTCGGCGCCGGCGTCATCCTGGCCGCCGCCGCCTGGCTCTACGGGGCGGCGCAGCGGCGCCTGCTGGCCGGTGGCCGTCCCGCCGCGCCGGCGATCGCCTCGGCCCTGTTCGCGGTGGTGGCCCTGGCCGCCGCGCTCTGGCCGGCCTACGCGGCCCCGCCGCTCGCGGGGACCGCCCGGGCCTCGGCCAAGGTTCCCTTCGAGCCCTACAGCGCCGAGCGCCTCACCGCCCTGCGGGCCGAGGGCCGGCCGGTGTTCGTCAACTTCACCGCCGCCTGGTGCGTCAGCTGTCAGGTCAACGAGCGCGTCGCCCTGTCCGGCCCCAAGGTCGCCCAGGCCCTCGGCGCCAACAACGTCGCCTACCTCAAGGCCGACTGGACGCGGAAGGACGCGGTCATCGCCGCCGAGCTGGCGCGCCACGGCCGGGCAGGCGTGCCGCTCTATCTCGTCTACCGGCCCGGCGCCGCCGAGCCGCAGATCCTGCCCAACATCCTGACCGAGGGCGCCGTGGTCCGCGCCCTCGAGGCGAGCCGGTCGTGACCCCGAACGGCGCGTCGGGCGTTATGGCCGCGAGTTCGCCTGGGGGCCTTAGCCTTGTCTGACACCGACGCCGCCTGGGCGGCTCTGACCACGGCCGCTGCGGCCGCCGCCGAGCGCCGTATCGAAAGCTTATTCGCCGCCGACCCCGACCGCCTGCAGCGGCTGACGCTCGAGGCCGCCGGCCTGACGCTCGACCTGTCGAAACAGCCCTGGTCGCGCGCCGACCTCGACGCGGCGCTCGCCTTGGCGGACGCGGCCGGCGTCGCCGACGCCCGCGAGCGCCTGTTCGCCGGCGAGGCGGTCAACGCCTCCGAAGGCCGCGCGGCCCTTCACCCCGCCCTGCGCGCCCCGGCCGGCGCCGAGTTCCGCGCCCTCGGACAGCCGGTCTCGCCCGAGGTCGAGGCGACCCGCGCCAAGATCCGCACCTTCGCCGAGGCGGTGCGGGCGGGGACCTTCCAGGGCGCGACCGGCAAGCCGATCCGCGCCATCCTGCACATCGGCATCGGCGGCTCCGACCTCGGCCCGCGGCTGGTCTGGGAGGCCTTGCGGCCGCTCGACCCGGCCATCGACCTGCGCTTCGCCGCCAACGTCGACCCCGCCGAGATCGCCCAGGCCCTGACCGGCCTTGATCCGGCGCAGACCCTGGTCGTCGTGGTCTCAAAGACCTTCACCACCCAGGAGACGATGACCAACGCG
>NZ_JBIIGK010000241.1:0-3186 GCF_044236515.1 Phenylobacterium sp. | reverse complement strand
GCCACCATCGCCGACCTCGCCGTCGCCACCAACTGCGGCCAGATCAAGACGGGCTCGCTGGCCCGCTCCGACCGGACGGCCAAGTACAACCAGCTGCTGCGCATCGAGGAGGAACTGGGCGACCAGGCCATCTACCTCGGTCGTAAGGCGCTGAAGCAGTAGGCGTTTCTGGCGTGCGGGCGGGCAGGGTTAGCGCCGCGTTAAGGACGCGGGGCGATTCTTGCCGCGTCTCTCCCTGGGGATTCGTCCACCCGTGTTCGCCCGCCTCCGCCCCTATCTGCCGACTGCGGCGCTTGCCTTCCTGATCTTCTATTTCGGGTTCCACGCCTTCACCGGCGAGGGCGGCTTGCTGCAGTCCGACAAGCGGGATGCGGCCCTGGTCGCCAAGAGCCGCGAACTGGCTGCCCTGCGCGCTCAGCGCCAGGATCTCGAAGCCCGCGCGCATTTGATGCGTGACACAAACCTTTCGGCGGACTTACTAGAGGAGCGGGCCCGCTCCTTGCTAGGTTTTGCCGACCCGAGGGATTATGTGGTCCGCCTGAAGCCTTAGAAGGCGCCCCGACGCCGTTCGAGGGTTTCTTCGGCAGGCCGGAGTAACGACGGAGAGACGCATGGCGCGTGGCAAGGCCAATGGCTCCCAGCCGAAAGGCGACGGGGTAGGCGCGGGCAAGGACGAACTCCTCGGCTACTATCGCGACATGCTGCTGATCCGCCGCTTCGAGGAGCGCGCCGGCCAGCTCTACGGCATGGGCCTGATCGGCGGTTTCTGCCACCTCTACATCGGCCAGGAAGCCATCGCCGTCGGCGTGCAGGCCGTGAAGCGCCCCGGCGATCAGGTGATCACCGGGTATCGCGACCACGGCCACATGCTGGCCTGCGGCATGGACCCGCGCGAGGTGATGGCCGAGCTCACCGGACGCGAGGGCGGCTCGTCGAAGGGCAAGGGCGGCTCGATGCACATGTTCTCGCGCGAGGCGGACTTCTATGGCGGCCACGGCATCGTCGGCGCCCAGGTCAGCCTCGGTACGGGTCTGGCGCTCGCCGACAAGTATCGCGACAACGGCAACGTCAGCTGGACCTACTTCGGGGACGGCGCGGCCAACCAGGGCCAGGTCTACGAGAGCTTCAACATGGCGCAGCTCTGGAAGCTGCCCTGCGTCTACATCATCGAGAACAACCAGTACGCCATGGGCACCTCGGTGGAACGCTCCTCCTCGGAGACCCACCTCTTCAAGCGCGGCGCCTCGTTCCGCATCCCCGGCGAAGAAGTCGACGGCATGGACGTCCTGGCGGTCAGGGCCGCCGCCCAGAAGGCCGCCGACCATGCCCGCGCCGGCAACGGGCCCTACATCCTCGAGATGAAGACCTACCGCTACCGCGGCCACTCGATGAGCGACCCGGCCAAGTACCGCACCCGGGAAGAGGTTGACGACGTCCGCAAGACCCGCGATCCGATCGACCACATCGAGGAGCTCCTGGAAAAGCAGGGCTTCGCCGACGAGGCGACGCTCAAGGCCATCGACGCGGAGGTGAAGCGCATCGTCGCCGACGCCGCCGAATTCGCCCGCACCTCGCCCGAACCCGACCCGTCCCAGCTCTACACCGACGTCTACACGGAGGCCGCCCAGTGACCGAAGTCCTGATGCCGGCCCTGTCGCCCACCATGGAAGAGGGCACGCTCGCCAAGTGGCACGTGAAGGTCGGCGACAACGTGCGCTCGGGCGACGTCATCGCCGAGATCGAGACCGACAAGGCGACCATGGAGGTCGAGGCCGTCGACGAGGGCGTCGTCGAGGAAATTCTCGTCGCCGAGGGCAGCGAAGGGGTGAAGGTCAATTCGCCCATCGCCCGCCTGTCCGGCGAGGGCGCCGCCGCTTCTCCGCCGCCGCAGGCCGCCGCGCCGAAGTCGGACGCCGCCGGCGATCCCGAAAAGCAGCCGCCGGAAGCCGCCGCGCCGCAGCCGGAAGGGGAGGGCGCGGTCGCCGTCACACCGGCTCAGGCCCTCAGGGATCCCGAGCTTCCGGAAGGCGTGAGGCTGGTCAAGCAGACGGTCCGCGACGCCCTGCGCGACGCCATGGCCGAAGAGATGCGCCGCGACCCCGACGTCTTCCTGATGGGCGAGGAAGTCGCCCAGTACCAGGGCGCCTACAAGGTCAGCCGCGACCTGCTGCAGGAGTTCGGCGAGCGCCGGGTGATCGACACCCCGATCACCGAGCACGGCTTCGCCGGGGCCGGCGTCGGCGCGGCCATGGCCGGCCTGAAGCCGATCGTCGAGTTCATGACCTTCAACTTCGCGATGCAGGCGATTGATCACATTATCAATTCCGCCGCTAAGACCCTCTATATGTCGGGCGGTCAGCTGCGCACCTCGATCGTCTTCCGCGGCCCGAACGGCGCCGCGGCGCGCGTGGCGGCCCAGCACAGCCAGGACTACGCCGCCTGGTACGGGCACGTTCCCGGCCTGAAGGTCATCGCGCCCTACGACGCCGCCGACGCCAAAGGCCTGCTCAAGGCCGCCATCCGCGACCCGAACCCCGTCGTCTTCCTGGAGCACGAGATGCTCTACGGCCAGGAATTCGACGTGCCCGAGGGGATCGACTGGGTCGTGCCGATCGGCAAGGCCAAGGTCCGCCGCGAGGGGACCGGCGTCACCATCGTCGCCTATTCCCGCATGGTTGGCTTCTCGCTGAAGGCCGCCGAGGAACTGGCCGCCGAAGGCATCGAGGCCGAAGTCGTGGACCTGCGCACCATCCGGCCGATGGACATCGAGACCGTGGTCGAGAGCGTCAAGAAGACCAACCGACTGGTCACCGTCGAGGAAGGCTGGGGCCCGATGGGCGTCGGCGCCGAGGTGGCCGCCCGCGTGGTCGAGCTCGCCTTCGATCACCTCGACGCGCCGCCGGCCCGGGTCTGCCAGGAGGACGTCCCGCTGCCCTACGCCGCCAACCTGGAGGCCTTGTCCATGCCGTCGGTCGAAAGGATCGTCCAGGCGGCCAAGGCTGTCTCCTACAAGTGACAGCCGGGTGCGCCCGCACGCCTTTGACGCCCATCGCCTGAGAGACGCGACATGCCCATCGACATCCTCATGCCCGCGCTGTCGCCCACCATGGAGGAGGGCACGCTCGCCAAGTGGCACGTGAAGGCCGGCGATCAGGTCCGTTCCGGCGACGTGATCGCCGAGATCGA
>NZ_JBIIGK010000240.1:0-3192 GCF_044236515.1 Phenylobacterium sp. | reverse complement strand
GTGACGAGCTTCACCGTCTCGGACAACGGCGTCGGCTTCGATCCGGCCTACTCGCACAAACTGTTCGGCGTGTTCCAGCGGCTGCATCGGGCCGAGGAATTCGAGGGCACCGGCATCGGCCTGGCGCTGTGCAAGCGAATCGTCGAGCGGCATGGCGGAACCATTTCGGCGACAGGCGTTGTTGGCGAAGGCGCGACCTTCACCTTCACCTTGCCGCGGCGCGAAACGGCGCAACAACGACAACGAGGAGATACCCTGCGTGGCTGACCTGAGGCCGATCCTGCTGGTGGAGGACAATCCACGGGACCTGGAGCTCACCCTGGCGGCGCTGGCCAAGTGCCAGCTGGCGAACGACATCGTCGTCACCCGCGACGGCGCCGAGGCGCTCGACTACCTCTATCAGCGCGGCGCGCACGCCGACCGCGAGCCGGGCGATCCGGCGGTGGTGCTGCTCGACCTGAAGCTGCCGAAGGTCGACGGGCTGGAGGTGCTGGAGAAGGTCAAGAGCGACAGCATGCGCCGGCAGATCCCGGTGGTGATGCTGACCTCGTCGCGCGAGGAGCGCGACCTGGTGAAGAGCTACGAGCTCGGCGTGAACGCCTTTGTGGTCAAGCCGGTGGACTTCAACGCCTTCTTCGAGGCGATCCAGGACCTCGGGATGTTCTGGGCGATCCTCAACGAGCCGCCGCCAAGGGTCGCCGTCGATGCCTGACGCCGGCGGCCAGCATTCCCGCAGCCTTTGCATCCTCCTGCTCGAGGACAGCGAGATCGACGCCGAGCTGCTGGCGGCCCACCTGACGAAGGCGGAGCTGCGCTTCGAGCTGAAGCGGGCGGTCAACCGGCGCGAGTTCGTCACCCTGCTGGAAGAGGGCGCCTGCGAGGTGATCCTGGCGGACTATTCGCTGCCGGATTTCGACGGGCTGTCGGCCCTGAACATCGCCCGGGCGCTGCAGCCGGACCTGCCGTTCATCTTCGTCTCGGGCGTGGTCGGGGAGGAGTTCGCCACCAACGCCCTGAAGCGCGGCGCCACCGACTATGTGATGAAGCGCAACCTGACGCGGCTGGCGACGGCCGTGGAGCGGGCGCTGGAGCAGGCCCGCGAGCGGCGCGAGCGGCGCGACGCCGAGGACGCGCTGTCGCGCAGCGAGATGCGCGCGCGGCTGGCCATCGAGGGCGCCGAGCTCGGCCTGTGGGATTTCGATCCGCAGTCTGGAGAGCTGGCCTGGGACGACCGCTGCAAGGCGCTGTTCGGCCTGGGTCCGGAGGCCGAGGTCGACTATCCGGCGTTCCTGGCCGGGCTGCATCCCGAGGACCGGGCCCGCGTCGACGGCTCGGTCAAGGAGGCGACGACCTGGACGCCGGACGCCGTCGGCGCCTTCGCTGAGGAATACCGCACCATCGCGCCGGGCGGGACCGAGCGCTGGATCGCCGCCCGCGGCCAGGCCCAGTTCGACGACGGCCAGTGCGTGCGCTTCGTCGGCGTGGTGCGCGACATCACCGAGGAGCGCCACGCCCAGGAGGCGCTGCGCCGGCTGACCGACGACCTGGAACGCGAGGTCGCCGACCGCACGGCCGAGCGCGACCGCATATGGCTGCTCAGCCGCGACCTGTTCGTGGTGGCCGGCGTCGACGGGCGGCTGGTGCGGGTCAACCCGGCCTGGGAGGCGACCCTCGGCTATGGTCCCGACAAGCTGGTCGGCAGCAACTTCAACCTGCTGATCCACGCCGACGACGCGGCGGCGACGGCGAAGGTCGTCGAGGCCCTGGGCCGCGGCGAGGTGGTCGGCCGGTTCGAGAACCGCATGCGCCAGGCCGACGGCGGCTGGCGCTGGATCTCCTGGACGGCGGTTCCGGAGGGCGAGGCCTTCTATGCGGTCGGCCGCGACGTCACCGCCGAGAAGGTGGCGGCCGAGGCCTTGGCCGAGCGCAACCGCGAGCTGGCCGCCCAGATCGAGGAGCGCGAGCGGGTCGAGGCGACCTTGCGCCAGATGCAGCGGCTGGAGGCGGTCGGCCAGCTGACCTCGGGCGTGGCGCACGACTTCAACAACCTGCTGACCGTCATCCTCGGCAACATCTCGTTCGTCGAAAAGGCCATGGCCAGGCAGGAGGGCGCGAAACCGGGGGCAAACGGCCCGATCGCCGAGCGGATCAGCCACATGCGCACCGCCGCCGAGCGCGGTGCGCGGCTGACCGGCCAGATGCTGGCCTTCTCCCGCCGCCAGAAGCTGACGCCCAAGCCGGTCGACCTGAACGAGACGGTCGCCGGGATGCGGGACCTGTTGCAGTCGACCATGGGCGGCAGCGTACGGATCGAGACGGTGCTGAAGCCCGGGCTGTGGCCGGCGCTGGTCGATCCGACGCAGATCGAGCTGATCATCCTGAACCTGGCGATCAACGCCCGCGACGCCATGGAGGTGGGCGGCGGCCTGACGGTGGAGACCGCCAACGTCGCCCTGCGCGAGGCGCCCTCGCGGCCCGAGGAGCCGACCCCCGGCGACTACGTCATGCTGTCGGTCAGCGACACCGGGTCGGGAATGAGCGAGGAGGTGCTGGCCAAGGCCTTCGAGCCGTTCTTCACCACCAAGGAAGTCGGCAAGGGCTCGGGCCTCGGCCTGGCGCAGGTCTACGGCTTCGCCAAGCAGTCGGGCGGCGGGGTGCGGATCGAGACGAGCCTGGGCGAGGGAACGGCGGTCAAGGTCTACCTGCCGCGCGCCGCCGCCGAGGCCAAGCGCGAGCCGGAGCCGGTGCGCCGCGCCGCGCCGGTGTCGACCGGCGCGCGGACCCTGCTGGTGATGGACGACGACAGCGCGGTGCGCGAGATCACCGCCGCCATGCTGACCGAGCTCGGCTATTCGGTGGTCGAGGCCGGCAGCGGCGGGGCGGCGCTGGATATCCTGCGCGGCGATCGACCGATCGACCTGCTGCTGGCCGACTATGCGATGCCGGGCATGAACGGGGTCGAGGCGGCCAAGGCGGCGATCGAACTGCGGCCCGGGCTGCCGGTGCTGTTCATCACCGGGTTCGCCGATCTCAAGGCCCTGCGCGACGTCGGCGAGGACCGGATCATCCAAAAGCCGTTCCGCGACGACGAGCTGGCGCGGAAGGTCGAAGCCGTGCTGGGCGGCGCGTCGGCCGAGGGCAAGGTCGTGCCGCTCAGGCGCTGATCCCAATCCCCCTAGCTTGTCGGAATCG
>NZ_JBIIGK010000239.1:0-3230 GCF_044236515.1 Phenylobacterium sp. | reverse complement strand
GATGAGGAGTGCAGCAGGTTGGCGTCGACGCTGAACGGGCTCTCGCCGCGCTTGTCCTTGCTGATCGGGATCTGGTGCTGCTCGGCGAAGCTGATCAGCGCCTCGCGGCTCTTGAAGTCCCATTCGCGCCACGGCGCGATCACCCGGATGTCGGGCTCCAGCGCATAGTAGCCGAGCTCGAAACGTACCTGGTCGTTCCCCTTGCCGGTCGCCCCGTGGCAGACGGCGTCGGCGCCGACTTTCCGGGCGATCTCGATCTGGCGCTTGGCGATCAGCGGCCGGGCGATCGAGGTGCCGAGCAGGTACTGGCCCTCATAGACCGTGTTGGCGCGGAACATGGGGAACACGTAGTCGCGGACGAACTCCTCGCGCAGGTCGTCGATGAAGATGTTCTCGGGCTTGATGCCCAGCAGTTCGGCCTTCTTGCGGGCCGGCTCCAGCTCTTCGCCCTGGCCGAGGTCGGCGGTGAAGGTGACGACCTCCGCGCCATACTCGGTCTGCAGCCACTTCAGGATGATCGAGGTGTCGAGGCCGCCGGAATAGGCGAGGACGACCTTCTTGACGGGCTTTTCGGCCATGGCGGGACGGTTCCTGAAGGGTATCGCGGGAGAGGGGTCGCGCGCCTTTAAGAGCGAACGCGGCGAAGGTTCAAGGTCAAAGCGGCCTCAGCGCCGGGGGGTGGGGCCGCCGAAGTCCTCCATCACCCCGCGCAGCCAGCCGATGTGGACCAGGGCGAACACCGGCGCGGTGGCCAGGCGGGCGAGAAAGACGATCAGGACCTTGTCCGGCGCATCGGCCAGCCGGCCGACCGCAAGCAGGATCAGGCCGAAGACGAACGGCACGCCGATCGCCATCGCCATGGCCGCATCGCGCGGGATCTGCCGGCCGCCGCCGCCTGACCACGGCATGGCGATGCGGGCGTCCTTGGGGATCTGCTGCATCGCCGAGCGGCAGGTCGAGGCGATGGCCGCCATGACCAGGATCCACAGCGCGTCGGCGACGTAGGGCAGGATGGCCAGCATCAGATCGTCACCTGCGCCCCCATTTCGACCACGCGGCCGGGCGGGATGCGATAGAAGTCGGTCGGATTGGCGGCGTTGCGCATCAAAAAGATGAACAGCTTGTCCTGCCACAGCGGCATGCCCGACTGCGCCGACGGCACCACCGAGCGGCGGCCGAGGAAGAAGCTGGTCGCCATGATGTCGAACTTGATCCCCTGCTTGCGGCACAGCCCCAGCGCCTTGGGCACGTTGGGGCTCTCCATGAAGCCGTAGGCGATCGTCACCTTCTTGAAGTCCTCGTTCAGCGGCTGGATCTGCACCCGCCTGGCGTCGGGCACGCGCGGCGTCTCGGCCGTCTGGACGGTCAGGATGATGTTCTTCTCGTGCAGCACCTTGTTGTGCTTGAGGTTGTGCATCAGCGCGACCGGCGAGGTGTCGGGGTCGGAGGTCAGGAAGATCGCGGTCCCCGGCGCCCGGTGCGGCGCCCGGGCCTTGAGGATGTCGGCCAGCTCGCTCAGCGGCACGCTCTCGCGGCGGGCCTTCTCCGACAGGATCTGGGCGCCGCGCGTCCAGGTCCACATGATCAGCACGAGCCCGGCGCCCAGCACCAGCGGCAGCCAGGCTCCCTGCGGGATCTTCAGCAGGTTGGAGGAGATGAAGACGACGTCGAGGGCCCCGAAGGCGGCGCTCGCCGCCGCCGCCTGCCACGCCGGCCGCTTCCACATGTAGTGGACGATGTAGAAGAACAGCAGGGTGTCGACGAACATCGCGCCGGTCACCGCGATGCCGTAGGCGGCCGCCAGGTTTGACGAGGTGCGGAACATGAACAGCAGCACCAGCACCCCGACCATCAGCAGGGTGTTGACCTGCGGCACATAGATCTGGCCGGCCTGGGTCTCGCTGGTGCGGCGGATGTCGATGCGCGGCAGCAGGCCGAGCTGCACCGCCTGCTGGGTCATGGAGAAGGCGCCGGTGATCACCGCCTGCGAGGCGATGACGGTGGCGGCGATCGAGAGCAGCCAGACCGGCCAGTAGACCGCCGTGGGGATCATCTCGAAGAACGGATTGGTGCGGGTGTCGGGCCGCGCGAGCACCATGGCTCCCTGGCCCAGGTAGTTCAGCACCAGCGACGGCAGCACGAGGACGACCCAGGCGGCGCGGATCGGCCCTTTCCCGAAATGGCCCATGTCGGCGTAGAGCGCCTCGGCCCCGGTCACCGCCAGGAACACGCTGCCTAGGATGACGAAGCCGAGGAAGCCGTTGTCGATCAGGAACAGCACGCCGTAGTGCGGCGACAGCCCGCGGATCACCGAGATGTCGTCTGCGATGTGGAACAGGCCGAGGCCGCCCAGCACCAGGAACCACAGCGCCGTCACGGGCCCGAACAACCGCGCGACGCTGGCGGTGCCGCGCGACTGCACCAGGAACAGCGCCACGAGGATGATCGCCGTCAGCGGCAGGACCAGCGGCGACAGCCGCTTGCCGACGCCCGGCAGCTCGCGCATCCCCTCCATCGAGCCGAGCACCGACACCGCCGGGGTGATGATGCCGTCGGCATAGAACAGCGCCGCGCCGAACACGCCGAGCAGGAAGATGACCATCGACCGCTGGCCGGGGCTGACACGCTGGGCCAGGGCCATCAGCGCCAGGGTTCCGCCCTCGCCCTTGTTGTCGGCCCGCATCAGGAAGATGACGTACTTGACCGTGACGATCAGGATCAGGGCCCAGGTGATCAGCGACACCACCCCCAGCACCGCCAGTTCGGACGTCCCGCCGCTGCGGCTGTGGGCCAGGGCCTCGCGCATGGCGTAGAGCGGGCTGGTGCCGATGTCGCCGAACACGACGCCGACGGAGCCCAAGGCCAGGGCCCAGAACTTGTCCTTGGGGGCATGGGCGGGCGCGTGAAGCGTCCCTTCCGCCCCGCTAGCCGGGGCGCTGGCCGGATCAGCCATCCAACATCTCCGGGGACCGGAGTCCCCTTGGGCGGCCCGATGCCGTCACGCGGGCGGCGCGATACACCCAATCTGCGCCGCGTTCAATCTCACCGCTCGGCTTGGCCCTTGCGCCGGGCCCGTCGAGACGCGAGGTTCCCCGTGGGCGCTGGGGGAGCATCGGCATGGAACGCAGACTGGCGCTGGTCACCGGCGCCTCGGCCGGCATCGGCGCCGCCTTCGCCCGGGTGCTGGCCAGCTACGGCTACGACATCGCCCTGACCGGCCGTCGGGCCGA
>NZ_JBIIGK010000238.1:0-3234 GCF_044236515.1 Phenylobacterium sp. | reverse complement strand
CTTCGCCGCGCCGGAGAACGCCGGCCGCGCGGTGCTGCAGGTGGACGGCCGCATGGTCGAGCTGTTGCATCTGGCCCAGGCTGAGGCTCTCATCGCCTTCGAGGCGGCCACCGCCGCTCCGGAGACCCGACCGCCGCCATGAGGCTCGCCGCCGCCCTGACGCTCTGCCTTGTCGCCACCGGCGCGGCCGCCCAGTCGCCGGATGCGCCGGTCCTGGTCGGGCAGACCGGCCGCAGCCATGACGGGCCCCCCAGCGTCGCGGACGTCGCCTACGAGAGCCGCCTGCGCGCCTCCTACGCCTCCGCCCAGGCCTTCCAGGGCCCGCTCGATGGGGCCTGGACGCTGTCGGGCGAGGGCGTCGGGCTGTACGGCTTCAAGCTGGTGGATCGCGGGGCCGGCGTCGTCGAAGGCGCGTGGCGCGACCTGCGCAGGGTCGGCGCCCTGGCCGGCTCCGGCTTCGTCGACGACATCCGACGCGAGGGCGGCGTCCTGACCCTCCGCTTCGGCCGGGCCGTCGTCTCCCTGACCGGCGGCTATGGCGACGCCTGGACCGGCGAACTGGCCGAAGCCGGCTCCCGCCGCCCCGTCACCCTGCGCAAGGACCCGCTCTAAAGGCCCAGGGCCGTCCGCGCCGCCGCCAGGGCCCGCGCCAGCTCCGCCTCTTGGTAATCCTCCGCGACCCCCGCGCCCCACACCGGGCCCGGCCAGGCGGGATCGTCGGCCCGGCGGCCGACCACATGGACGTGCAGTTGCGGCGTGACATTGCCGAGCTGGCCGACGTTGAGCTTCGCCACCGGCCGCCCCAGCGCCGCGCCGATGGCCCGCACGGCCTCGCCGCCGGCGACGATCTCGGCCATCAGACGAGCGCGGTCGTCGCGGTCGAGATCCTCGATTTCCTGCAGGCCCTCGCCGCGCGGGATCAGCACCAGCCAGGGAAACCGCGCGTCGCGTTGCAGCCGGACATGGCACACGGCCAGGTCGCCGACGGCGTCGGAGGTCGCCAGGAACGCCGGGTCGAGCGCGGGCATGGCTCGCGTCTGCGGCATTGCGGCGCCGCGGTCAATTGGCTAGGGGACGCCGCGAAACCGACACTCATCTCACTTGGAGCGACCCATGGCGAAGTCCCCCATCCGCGTGGCCGTAACCGGCGCCGCCGGCAACATCGGCTACGCCCTGCTGTTCCGCATCGCTTCGGGCGAGATGCTGGGCAAGGACCAACCGGTCATCCTGCAGCTGCTCGAGATCCCCACCGAGGGCGCCCAGAAGGCCCTGAAGGGCGTCGCCATGGAGCTGGAAGACTGCGCCTTCCCGCTGCTGCAGGACATCGTCCTCACCGACGACGCGAACGTCGCCTTCAAGGACGCGAACTGGAACCTGCTGGTCGGCTCCAAGCCGCGCGGCCCGGGCATGGAGCGCGCCGACCTCCTGAAGGACAACGGCAAGATCTTCATCGCCCAGGGCAAGGCGATCGACGCCGTCGCCGCCGACGACGCCCGCGTGGCGGTGGTCGGCAACCCCTGCAACACCAACTGCATGATCGCCGCTAGTCAGGCCAGGCGCCTGACGCCGGACCGCTTCACCGCCATGGTCCGCCTCGACGAGAACCGCGGCCGCGCCCAGCTCGCCAAGAAGGCCGGCGTGTCGATCAACGACGTCTCGGAGCTGTTCATCTACGGCAATCACAGCCCGACGATGTTCGCCGACTTCACCCACGCCAAGATCGGCGGCAAGCCGGCCGCCGAGGTCATCGGCGACGAGGCCTGGCTGAAGAACGACTACCTGCCGACCGTCGGCAAGCGCGGCGCGGCGATCATCGAGGCCCGCGGCCTCAGCTCGGCCGCCTCGGCCGCCAACGCCCTCATCGACCACGTCCGCGACCTGACCATCCCGGGCAAGGTCCACTCGGTGGCGGTCGCCAGCCAGGGCCGCTACGGCTTCGCCGACGGCGTCTGGGCCGGCATGCCGGTGCGCACCACCGCGCCGGGCGCCTATGAGGTCGTCGAAAGCTACGAAATGGACGAGTTCGCCAAGTCCAAGATCGCCATCACCAACGACGAGCTGGTCGGCGAGCGCGACACGGTCAAGGACATGCTGGCCTAAGGCCGCACGCGGGCTGGACTAGTTCCAGCCCTCCTCCGCGAGGTCGTTGAGCTCGCGGGTCCGCTGCTCGTAGATGCTGGCCACGGCGTCCGGCGAGCGGCGGGCGGCGTCCTCGCGGATCGCCAGCCAGTCGTCCTGCTCGGCGCGCAGCTCCCGGCGCGGAACGCCGGCGTCAATCGCCCGCTCATAGGCGCGGCTCAGGCGGCGGTCGGCGGCCGCCAGATCCGGATCGGCGCAGACCATCGCCTCCGCCTGCGTCCGCGCGCTGCCGCAATCGAAACTCGGCGACGCCCGCCGCGGCGCGCGGATGATCTCAGGCAGGCCGACGGGCGGGCCCATCGGCGCCCGGGCGACCACGGGCTCTCCCGTGTCCGGCGCAGCCGGGGCCCGAACCACCGGCGCCGCCGCGGCTTGCCGCGCCATGTCCGGCGGCAGCACTTCCAGGCGCCCGGCGACCTTCGGCATCGGCTGCGGCGCCGGGGCCAGCACCTCGACCGGCACCGGCGTCACCGGCTGCATCGGCCGGCGGTCGGCCGGCTCGACGAACTGCGGCCGGCTCAGCAGGCCCAGACCCAGGCCCAGCACCAGCGCGCCCGCCACCCCGCCCAGGATCAACCGCCGATCGAGCCGCCGCGGCGGCTTGGCCGCCGGCTCCGGCCCTCGCCCGGCAAAGCCGTTGTAAGTCTCGCCGATGGGGTCGTTCGCCATGCCGCGGCGCTCCTCGCGTCCCTCGCCGGCTGTAACCGCCCGCCGAGCTTGGCGGTTGCAGGCCTAGTAGTCGCCGCCAGCGCTGCGCGTCATGTCATTCAGTTCGGCGATGCGGGCTTCGTAGACGTCGCGCACGGCCCAGGGCGCCTCCTTCGCCGCCTGAGCTCTCGCCTCGATCCAGCGCTGCTGCTGGCGGGCCAGCCGGGCGCTGGAGACACCGGCCGCTTCGGCCTGGCGATAGGCCCGGTTCAGCTGACGCTCGGCCGCCGACAGGCTGGCGTCGGCGCAGACCAGCGCCGCGCCGGGATCCGCCGACACGCAGCGGTTCGACGCCTTGCGGATCGGGTTCTCGGCGGTCGGCCGCGGCAGGGTCGGGCGCGGCTGCGCGACCGGCGGCTTGGCTTTCACCTTCACCGCCGCCTTCTC
>NZ_JBIIGK010000237.1:0-3255 GCF_044236515.1 Phenylobacterium sp. | reverse complement strand
ACCCGCTCTCAGGAGGCCTGTTCATGCCCGCCGGTTCGGAGGGGGACGATCTCCTGTCCGGTAAATCCGGAGGCGAGACGCTGGATGGCGGCCCCGGGAACGATACGGCAAGCTATGCAACCGCCACGACAGGCGTCATCGCGAGCCTGGCCAGTGGCGCCGTCGGCTTTGCGCCGCGCCTCATGCCGCTCGGCGATTCCATCACCTTTGGCGTTCAGTGGGAAACCGCTGGCGGCTATCGGGGGCCACTCTGGGACCTCACCGTCGCGAACGATCTGGCGATAAACCTCGTCGGTTCGGTCGTCGGCGGGAATATCGAAGACGCTGACAACGAAGGCCATCCCGGCTGGACGATCGACCAGATGGACGCCAACGTCGCCACCTGGATTGGAGCGGCCAACCCGGACGTGGTGCTTCTGATTGCCGGGACGAATAACACCAAGGGCAACCCGCTTCCGACGGCCACCCAGATACTCAACAAGCTCTCGCGCCTGATCGACGACATCGCTGCTCAGCCAAACGCGCCGAGGCTGTTCGTCGGTCCGATCCCGCCGATGACGGACGATCAGCCGGCCACCCGTATTGCCCTGGCCCAGGCCTACAATGCGATGATCCCTGACCTCATCGCACAGAAGCGCGCCGCAGGCATCGACGTCACCTATGTCGATATGAGCGACCTGACGCCGGCCGACATCACCGCGCCGCCGCACGACCCCGGATTGCATCCGAACCCCTCCGGCTACACCAAGATCGCGGCCAACTGGTACGAAGCGCTTGTGACGAGGCTCGGCGGCGACAACAACGCGCTGTCACGGACGGCGTCCGACCAACTTGTCTCGATCGAGAACCTCGAGGGTTCGGCGTATCGCGACGTCCTCACCGGAGACGGCGGAGCCAACAGGCTGGTCGGCCTCGGCGGGGGGGACCTCCTTAACGGTGGAAGCGGCGCGGATACTATGATCGGCGGCGTCGGCGACGACACCTATTACGTCGATGATGCCGGCGATCAGGTGGTCGAACGCGCCGGCGAAGGACGGGACACGGTCCGGACGATATTCACCAGCGTTACCTTGGCCGCCAACATCGAGAACCTGACGTTTATCGGCTCGGGCGACTTCGCCGGGACAGGCAACGAGCTGGCTAATCTGATGACCGGGGGATCTGGCGCCGACACGTTGAGCGGAGGGCTGGATAGCGCAAACGACACGCTGGCGGGCGGTGCAGGCGACGACGTCTACGTCGTCAGGGCCGGTGACCTCGTCAACGAAAGCGTCGGGGCCGGACGAGACGGAGTCCAGACGGACCTCACGACCTACATCCTTCGAGCGGAGGTGGAGGACCTTATCTACACGGGTTCCTCACCTTTCAAAGGGTTCGGCAATGCGAGCGACAATCTGATCATAGGGGGCGGCGGGAACGACGCTCTGAACGGTCTGACGGGCGCAGATACGCTCCAGGGCGGCGCGGGCGGTGACAGCTATACGGTCGACCATGTCGGCGACGTGGTCAGCGAGATCGATGCGGTCAGCGGCGGCGATGCGGGGGGCACGGACACGGTCAAGACCACGCTCGCGAGCTACACGCTGGGAAGCTTCATCGAGAAGCTCACCTTCATCGGCCTCGACGCCCTCGTCGGCTTCCGGGGAACCGGCAACGAGCTCGTCAACAAGATCACCGGCGGGCCCGGAGCCGACACGCTCAGCGGCGGATCCGACGGGCTCAAGGACACACTCCTGGGCGGGGCGGGAAACGACACCTACATCGTTCAGCTCGGCGACGCGGTAACGGAGAACGCCGATGCCGGTCAGGACAGGGTCCAAACCGCGCTCTCCGTCTACGTCCTCCCGCTCAATGTAGAGGAGCTCGTTTTCGCCGGCGTTGGCGGCTTCAACGGCGGCGGCAATAGCGCCGACAACCTGATCGTCGGCGGCGCCGGCCTCGACACCCTTTCGGGCGGCCTCGGCGCGGATACGATCACAGGCGGAGCCGGCGTAGATATAATCCAAGGGTCACGCGCGGAGCTCAACGGCGACCTGATCAGCGACTACGATGGCGACAAGATCGTACTCAGCCAAAGCCTGGCGAGTGGGGCGAATGTGCAGCTCGACACCACCGGATCCAACACGTTGCTCAGGATCGACGGCGACAACAACGGCCAATTTGAAACCGTCATCACCCTGCAGGGGGCCGTTCGCGGTGAACTCGTCGTCGAGAGCGGCAACGGCCTTAGCAACAACGTCATAAGCCTGGGCGTCCCATCGCTCAGCCTGGCCGCGACGAACGCCGCCAAGGCGGAGGGCGACAGCGGCTCCACCACCTTCACCTTCACCGTCACGCGCTCGGGCGACCTGTCCGCCCCCGCCACGGCGGATTGGGCGGTGAGCGGATCGGGCGCGTCTCCAGCCAACGCCGCCGACTTCGGCGGCGCCCTGCCGAACGGCCAGGTCGGCTTCGCCGCGGGCGAGAGCTCTAAGGTGATCACGCTGAATGTGGCGGGGGACACGGCGTACGAGCCTGAAGAGGGCTTCACCGTCACCCTCTCCAACCCCTCAGGTGTCGCCATCCCTCAGGCCACGGCCACAGGCTCTATCATCAACGACGACACCGCCGCGTCGTCGCTAAGCCTCGCCGCAGCCAACCCCATCCAGGCGGAAGGGAACAGCGGCTCCACCACCTTCACCTTCACCGTCACGCGCTCGGGCGACCTGTCCGCCCCCGCCATGGCGGACTGGACGGTGAGCGGATCAGGGCTGTCGCCGGCCGGCGCCGCCGACTTCGGCGGCGCCTTGCCGAGCGGTCAGGTCAGCTTCGCCGCTGGCGAGACCTCCCAGCTGATCACGTTGGATGTGGCGGGCGACACGGCCTTCGAGCTGGATGAGGGCTTCATTGTCACCCTCTCCAATGCCACCAGCGACACCGCGATCATCCAAGCCACCGCCGCCGGCTCGATCAGCAACGACGACACCTTCACCCTGCTCGGCACCAGTGGCGCCGACCTCCTGAACGGCGGAGCTGTCGGCGATACGATCCAGGGGCTGGCCGGAAACGACAAGATCTACGGCAACGCGGGCGATGACGTTTTGAACGGCGACGACGGCGACGACACGGTCTCCGCCGGCGATCAGAACGATTTCATTCGCGGGGGGGCGGGTGCGGACGTCCTCAAGGGCAACAACCACAACGACACCCTGGTGGGCGGCGCCGGCGCAGACAACCTGACCGGCAGCTCGGGCCTGGACGTGTTTCGGTTCGAGA
>NZ_JBIIGK010000236.1:0-3256 GCF_044236515.1 Phenylobacterium sp. | reverse complement strand
CGCTGAACCTCGGGATGGCCCAGGACTTCGTCATCGAAACGCCGCTGATGCGCCTGACCAAGGCCGACACCTGGGCGTTGGCGCAGGGGTTGGGCGGCCAGACCCTGGTCGACCTGATCCTCGAGGACAGCCACACCTGCTATCTCGGCGAGCGCGACGTGCGTCACCCCTGGGGCTACGGCTGCGGGACCTGCCCGGCGTGCGAGCTGCGAGCGCGCGGCTACGACGGCTGGCTGGCCGAGGGGCGGCCGGCGATCCGCGCATGAGCTACGCCGTCAAAGAGATCTTCCTCACCCTGCAGGGCGAGGGCGGCCAGGCCGGCCGCGCGGCGGTGTTCTGCCGCTTTGCCGGCTGCAATCTCTGGAGCGGGCGCGAGCAGGACCGCGCCGAGGCCGTCTGCACTTTCTGCGACACCGATTTCGTCGGGATGGACGGCCCCGGCGGCGGCCGGTTCGCCGACGCCGACGCCCTCGCGGACGCCGTTGCCGCGGCCTGGGAAGGCGGGCCGCACGACCGCCTGGTGGTGCTCACCGGGGGCGAGCCGATGCTGCAGGTCGACGCCGCCCTGACCGCGGCGCTGCACGCCCGCGCCTTCTCCATCGCCATGGAGACCAACGGCACCCTACCCGTGGCCGAGGGCGTCGACTGGATCTGCGTCAGTCCGAAATCGACCGCGCCCGTCGTCCAGACGCGCGGCGCCGAGCTGAAGCTGGTCTACCCGCAACCCAACGTCGATCCGGCCCGCTTCGAAGCGCTGGATTTCGACCGCTTCCTGCTGCAGCCGATGGACGGGCCGGACCGCGAGGCCAACACCCGCGCGGCCATCGCCTATTGCCTTGCGCACCCCCGCTGGCGTTTAAGCGTGCAAACCCACAAGTACCTCGGCATCGCCTGAGGCCCGTCCTCGGCCGCCCAGCAGACCCATGACCGCACCCGTCTTCGAGATAACAAAGGCCGCGACGTTCGACGCCGCGCACTACTTCGCCGAGGGGCCGGAGCACCGGCCCTACAAGAACCTGCACGGCCATTCCTTCAAGGTCGAGGCGACGGTCGCGGGCGTGCCGCAGGAGCCGGTCGGCTGGGTCGCCGATCTCGCCGACCTCGATGCGGCCCTCAAGGGCGTCGCGGCCGAGCTCGACCACGGCCTGTTGAACGACAAGCCGGGCCTCGACCGCCCGACCCTCGAACATATCTGCCTCTATTTCGCCGAGCGCCTGAAGCCGCAGTTCCCAGGCCTGTCGCGCATCGTGGTCTCGCGCCCGACCATCGGCGAAAGCTGCGCGATGCGGGTCGCCTAGTCCTCGTCGTCCCCGCCGCCGGGGATCACCGCGCCGACGACCATTCCCGTGCCCTTGGCGGTGGTCTTCACCGCCGCGCCGGTGACGGCGGCGGCCGTCCCGACTACGGCGCCGGTGGCCGCGACGGCAAGGCAGCCGGACAGGCTGAACGCGGCGCAGGCGAGCAGGGCGAAACGCAGGACGGTCATCGATGACGCTCCAGAACAGGCCGGCGCAACCTGCCCGAAAACGCGCGCCGAATGATGGCGCCTAGCTGCGGCCTTTCGCAGCGGGCTGGAAAGCGCCGCCGCCGGTCTGGCCGCGATGGCGCAGGAAGGCGTCGGCCAGCACGCAAGCGACCATCG
The DNA here is from genome assembly GCF_044236515.1 of Phenylobacterium sp. Classification (GTDB taxonomy): domain Bacteria; phylum Pseudomonadota; class Alphaproteobacteria; order Caulobacterales; family Caulobacteraceae; genus Phenylobacterium. The sequence goes on along the minus strand of NZ_JBIIGK010000236.1, from coordinate 1,614 downwards.
CCTCCACCACCGGTACGGCGCGGATGCCGACGCACGGATCATGCCGGCCCTTGGTGCGCAATTCGACCTCCTCGCCGCGCTCGTTCAGCGTCCGCCGCGGCGTCAGGATCGACGAAGTCGGCTTGAAGGCGACCCGCGCCGTCACCGGCTGGCCGGTCGAGATGCCGCCCAGCACGCCGCCCGCGTGGTTCGACAGGAACAGCGGCGCCCCGTCGTTCCCGATCTGCATTTCGTCGGCGTTGTCCTCGCCGGAATAGGCGGCCGTGGCGAATCCCGCTCCGATCTCGACCCCCTTGGCGGCGTTGATCGACATCAGGGCGGCGGCTAGCTCGGCGTCGAGCTTGCCGTAGATCGGCGCGCCCCAGCCGGCCGGAACGCCCGTCGCTTCGACCGCGACCACCGCGCCGGTCGACGAGCCGGCCTTGCGGATCTTCTCCAGGTGCTCTTCCCAGACCGGGACCATCTCGGGATCCGGACACCAGAACGGATTGTCCTCGGTGCGGGCGAAATCGACGCGATCCGGCGCCACGGCGTGCGGGCCGATCTGGACCACCGCGCCGCGGATCGTAACGCCGCCCAGGATCTTCCGCGCGATGGCCCCGGCCGCGACCCGCGCCGCAGTCTCGCGCGCCGAGGACCGGCCGCCGCCGCGATAGTCGCGCACGCCGTACTTGGCGAAATAGGCGTAGTCGGCGTGGCCCGGCCGGAACGCCTGGGCGATCTCGGAATAGTCCTTGGAGCGCTGGTCGACGTTCTCGATCATCAGCGAGATCGGCGTTCCGGTCGTCACCTGCCCGCCGCTGCGCTCGTCTTCGAACACGCCGGACAGGATGCGGACGGCGTCCGGCTCCTGGCGCTGGGTGACGAACTTGCCCTGGCCGGGCCGGCGCTTCTCCAGCCAGCCCTGGATGTCGGCCTCGGTCAGCGCCAGTCCCGGCGGGCACCCGTCCACCACGCAGCCCAGGCCCGGCCCATGACTCTCGCCCCAGGTCGTCACGCGGAACAGGTGGCCAAAGGTGTTGTGCGACATGGCCGCGCTTCTAGCCTGTTCCGGGGAGGGGCGGCAAACCGAGACACCTGAACGGCCCGGGGTTATATCCCGCGCATGACCGACGACGCCCTGATCCCGCCCTCGCCGAGCGAGGACGACTACGTCAAGCAGGTGGCCGCCGCCGAGCCCCCGCCGCTGCTGTCGGAGGAAGACCCCTTCGCCCTGTTCGGCGAGTGGCTGAAAGAGGCCCTGGCCAAGGAGCCGAACGACGCCAACGCCATGGCGCTGGCCACCGTCGACGCCGACGGCCTGCCGGACGTGCGGATGGTCCTGCTGAAGGACCTCGATCCGGCCGGCTTCGTCTTCTACACCAACCTCGAAAGCGCCAAGGGCCGGCAGATCGCCGCCAGCGGCAAGGCGGCGCTGTTGTTCCACTGGAAGTCCCTGCGCCGGCAAGTCCGGGTGCGCGGGACCGTGACCCCGGTGACGCCGGAGGAGGCCGACGCCTATTTCGCCACCCGCGCCCGCGCCTCGCAGATCGGCGCCTGGGCCTCGGACCAGTCGCGGCCGCTGCCGGACCGCCGGGCGCTCGAAAAGCGCATCGCCGAGTTCGGCCTGAAGTT
>NZ_JBIIGK010000235.1:0-3307 GCF_044236515.1 Phenylobacterium sp. | reverse complement strand
TCCGCGAAGGCGGCCGTACGGTCGGCGCGGGCGTCGTCTCGAAGATCGTCGAGTAAGCCTCACCGCTCACTCGAGACCAAGGCAAGGGCCGCCGGGACACCCCCGGCGGCCCTTTTCCTTTGCGCGCGGCTCAGTCCTGGCCCAGGTCGTCGGTGCGCTCGGCCTCGGACTGGTTCGGGGCCGGGATGCCCGGCTGCGGCGCGCCCGTCGCCGGGTCGGTCATCGTCTTGTTGGTCTGCGTCGAGCGCTGCGCCCCGGCCGGCTCGGTCGCCGGGCGGGGCGGGGAGCCGGGTTTCAGGTCTTCGTCGCGGTTGTAAGCGGGGTCGGTGTTTTGCATGCCGCAAGAACCGCCCGAGGCAGGCTTGGTTTCCTGCGATGCCGCTTGAAAAGCTGGGCGGCGTGCGTCATACGCCTAGTTCCACCCGACATCGCTGGTTCGCTTTAAATCCGCCAAGGGCGGGCGAGGGCGCACACCGGCGGGGCCGGGCTGGATGAGCCTAGGAGTGTAGCTCAGCTGGTAGAGCATCGGTCTCCAAAACCGAGGGCCGGGGGTTCGAGTCCCTCCACTCCTGCCATCCACTATATGTACGTTTGACCTGAACCGGGGCGGTCTTGCCAAGGCCCGCCTCCAACCGACGAGTTTAAGACGCCGCCATGGCCAGGAAACCGGGCTCGAACCCGCAAGCGATGAAGGCCCGCGCCGCCCGTACGGCGGCCGCGATGGCGCCCGCCGGCGCCGCGCCCGCTGCGCCGCGCCGCAAGACCAGCCCCGGCCAGTTCGCCAAGGAAGTCCGCGCCGAAGCGCGCAAGATCACCTGGACGAGCCGCAAGGAGACCTGGATCACCTCGGTGATGGTGGCGATCATGGTCACGCTCGCCTCGCTCTTCTTCTGGGGCGTCGACACCTTCCTGCGTGTCGGCCTGTCCTTCATCCTCAATCTGGCGAACGCCGGGTAAGCGCAGATGTCCGAAGCCCCCCAAACGCAGTCCAACCCGCGCCACAAGTGGTACATCGTCCACGCCTACTCGAACTTCGAGAAGAAGGTGGCCGAGTCCATCAAGGAACAGGCCCACTCCCAGGGCCTCGACGAGAACTTCTCCGACATCCTGGTTCCGACCGAGGACGTCGTCGAGATCCGTCGCGGCCGCAAGGTCAACGCCGAGCGCAAGTTCTTCCCCGGCTACGTGCTGGTGAAGATGGAGATGACCGACGAGGCCTACCACCTCATCAAGAACACCCCGAAGGTCACGGGCTTCCTCGGTTCCGGCTCCAAACCGATGCCGGTCTCCGAAAAGGAAGTCGCCCGCATCATCGGCGCCATCGAAGAGGGCGTGGAGCGGCCGAAGCCGACCATCCAGTTCGAGATCGGCGAGCAGGTGCGCGTCACCGACGGTCCGTTCGCCAGCTTCAACGGCTCGGTCGAGCAGGTCGACGAGGAGCGGGCCCGCCTGCGCGTCACCGTCTCGATCTTCGGCCGCGCGACCCCCGTCGAACTCGAATACGGCCAGGTCGAGAAGATCGCCTGATCCGGCTGCGGCGACCGCCCGCGGTTGCCGCAATGACGTCCGCCTGCTAAAGGCGCGCGCTTCGCGGGGCTTGGGTCCGGCGAATTCAAATCCGTGGGAGAGGGCGGCCACCGTAACCTCGCACCACGGCTCAACCGGCTCTCCCCGAGCCAAGAGGAGCAAAGATGGCCAAGAAGATTCTGGGCTATATCAAGCTGCAGGTGCCCGCGGGCTCCGCCACCCCGTCGCCGCCCATCGGGCCGGCGCTCGGTCAGCGCGGCGTCAACATCATGGGCTTCTGCAAGGAGTTCAACGCCCGCACCGAGAAGGAAGCCAAGGGCACGCCCCTGCCGACCGTGATCACGGTCTACCAGGACAAGTCCTTCACCTTCGTCACGAAGACGCCGCCGGCGACCTTCTACATCAAGCAGGCCGTCGGCCTTAAGTCCGGCGCCAAGGCGACCGGCCGTGAGACCGTCGGCAAGATCACTCGCACCCAGCTGCGCGAGATCGCCGAGAAGAAGATGAAGGACCTCAACGCCATCGACGTCGAGGCCGCCGCCCGCATCATCGAGGGTTCCGCCCGCTCGATGGGCCTTGAGATCGTGGAGGCCTAAGAGATGGCGAAGCAACCGAAGCGCACCCAGAAGTGGATCGGCGACCGTAACGCCGCCCATGCCGTCGAAGAGGCCGTCAAGCTGGTGAAGGCCAACGCCAACGCCAAGTTCGACGAGACCGTCGAGATCGCCGTCAACCTGGGCGTCGACCCGCGTCACGCGGACCAGCAGGTCCGCGGCGTCGTCGCGCTGCCGTCGGGCACCGGCCGCGACGTCCGCGTCGCCGTCATCGCCAAGGACGCCAAGGCCGAGGAAGCCAAGGCGGCCGGCGCCGAAGTCGTCGGCGCCGAGGACCTGGTCGAGCGGATCCAGGGCGGGTTCATGGACTTCGACCGCGTGATCGCCACCCCGGACATGATGGCCCTCGTCGGCCGCCTGGGTAAGGTGCTGGGCCCGCGCGGCCTGATGCCGAACCCGCGCGTCGGCACCGTCACCCCGAACGTCGGCCAAGCGGTCAAGGACGCCAAGGGCGGCGCGATCGAGTTCCGCACCGAGAAGACCGGCATCATCCACGCCGGCATCGGCAAGGCCTCGTTCACCGAGGAGCAGCTGCTGGTCAACGTCCGGGCGCTCATCGACGCGCTCAACAAGGCCAAGCCGTCGGGCGCCAAGGGCGCCTACATCAAGAAGATCAGCCTCTCGTCGACGATGGGCCCGGGCTTCAAGGTGGACGGCGGTTCGGTCGGCGCCTAAGCCGCACCGACGGCGATCTGGAGTTCAAGGCGCGGGCGGCATCGCCCGCGCCTTTTCTTTTGCGCGGCGATCTTCGCGGGCAGGGCGGTTGAGTTTTGGCCGCCGCTCGTGTAAACGCCGCGCCTTCACGCCGATCCTGTCACCGGGGCCGGCGAGGACGGGCGCCCGCAAGGGTTCCCATCCTGTCCGAGAACTGCGGGGATCCAGGGGCCGCCTGGAGCCATAACGCGGGGGAGAGCCTTCCCCCGGCCGCCGGGAGACGGGAAGATGAAGTTCCGCGACCGAGCCGCTCTGAGCGGCTCCGGCGCGTGGCTGCGGCTTCTCCGACATGGACAGGGACTATCCGGCTCGCGCAATCGCGTGCGGGTCGAACCTGAGTATGGAGACCGCAATGGACCGCGCTCAAAAGCAGGAAGCCATCGAAACGCTGAAAGGCGATTTCGCGGGCGCCGGCGCCGTGGTCGTGACCCACTACATGGGTCTGACCGTTG
>NZ_JBIIGK010000086.1:0-12550 GCF_044236515.1 Phenylobacterium sp. | reverse complement strand
CAGCCGTACCTGGACGCCAACCCCAAGGAGAAGGGCGACAACCTCGGCTATGCGGCGTTCGGCCGGGTGGTCGAAGGCATGAGCGTGGTCGAGAAGATCCTGTCCCTGCCGACCAACGGCGAGACCAAGTTCAAGGACCAGTCCGGCCAGTGGCTGAAGCCGCCGGTGACCATCAACAGCATGCGGCGGGCCTAGCCCTTCTCCACCGCCTCGGTGAGGAAATGGCGCCCGTCGCGGTCGTCGATCTCGACCAGCCAGAGGTCGGGGTCTCGGCGGACGGCGCGGTCCACGTAGGCGTCGAGGTCGGGCTCCTCGGTCGTGGCCGCGGGCTGCATCCAGACCCGCTCGCCGTCCAGGCGGGTGGCCTCGGCATAGAGGCGTGCGGTGCGGTCGGCGCGGTTCAGAACCTTGACCAGCACGGCGCCGGCGCGCGGGTCGCCCTTGCGCGCGACGACGGCGAAGGCCCCGCCAAGCTCGGCCCGGCGGATCAGGGCGCCGACCCAGATGTCGGTGGAAAGCAGCATCGGCGCGACCATGCGCAGAGCGGACGCGCGGCGACAACTGGTTAACCCTGTCCGCTAACCCCGTTGCAAGCCCGGCGGGATTAGACCTCGCGGTACGGCCCGCAAGAGGTCGAACGAAGCAAGGACGCAATGACGGACACGCGCACATATGCGCGGCCGGCGTCTCGATGGATGGGGTTGGTGATCGCGGCCGCGCTGGCCGCGCCGGCGGCTGCGCATGCGCGGGCGCTGAACCTCTACCTCGAACGCACGGCCATCAGCGCGGCGGACGCCCGCTGCGGGCTGTTCGCGCCGGCGGTGTCGCAGGCGCTGGCGGCCGGCGTCGCCCAGGCGCGTGGCGCGGCGCTGCGGGCCGGGACATCGGCCGAGACGCTGGCGAGCGGGGCACGGAGCGCGCGGGCGCGGGCGGCGCAGGTCGCCTGCACGGCGCCGGCGTTGGCCCGCGAGGCGGCGCGGGTGCGCGACGCCTTCGACGGCTATGGCCGGGTGGTGCGGATGAGCTATCCCGGCGATGTCGGGACGTGGCGGGCCGACCGGCTGTCGTCGCGCAAGATGCGCTGGCGGCTGGCGCAGGACAGCCGCTTCGGTGGCGACGCCATGACCTTCGGCCTGGTCGGCGACGGAGATTCCGGAGCCTTGATGGCGGTGGCGCGGTTCGCCGACGGCAAGACCCCTTACGCGGCGCGGCTGCGGATGCGGGATGCGGATCGAACGCTCGGCGCCTACCTCGACCGGTACCCGGGCGGGCCGACCGCCAAGGTGCCGCTGGCCCGGCGGCTGCCGCCGGGAGGATCGACCCGCGCCTACATGGCCGAGGCGCGCAGCGCCGCCGGACAGGACCTGCTGCCGCCGGGCGCGAAGGCGGGCTGGGCGTTCCGCTTCCCGGCACTCGCGGTCCAGCAACTGACCAGCCTCGACCCGCGCGAGGCGGTGGTGGTGGAGTTCCTGTTCGCCGAAGGGCCGCGGCGGGCGTATCTCGAGGTCGGCGATTTCGCCGCCGGACGGGCCTTCCTGCAGGTCGGCGCGCCTCAGGTCGCGTCTAGGAGTTCGCCGCGACAGGTTGCGCAGGCGGACTAGCCGCCGCATCGAGCAGCACCGGCAGGCGGACGGCGACCGTCGTCCCCTCGCCCACCGCGCTCTCGAGGCTCATCTCACCGCCGTGGAGGCGGGCGAAGGCGCGGACGAGCGACAGCCCAAGACCCGTGCCGGCCGCCTTGCTGGCGGCCTCGCCCGCCTGTTCGTAGGGACGGCCGAGACGCTGGAGGTCGTCGGCGGAGATGCCGACGCCGGTGTCGGCGACGATCAGTTCCAGCACCTCGCCGGCCCCTTGCAGGGTGACGGTCACCGCGCCGCCGGCCGGGGTGAACTTCAGCGCGTTGGAGATCAGGTTGAGGGCGATCTGCTTGAGCGCCCGGCGATCGGCGTCGGCCTCGAGCGGCTCGGACGGCAGGACGCCCCGCAGGGTGACGCCGGCCCGGTCGGCCTGGCCGCGCATCAGGCGCAGGACGGCGCTGACGGCGTCGCGGGCGTCGAACTCCTCGCGCGCCAGCTCGAAGCGCTCGGCCTCGATCTTGGACATGTCGAGGATGTCGTTGATCAGCTCGAGGAGGTGGGCGCCGCTCTCGTGGACCAGCTCGGCATATTCGACGTACCGGTCGGGCATCGGCCCGAACAGGCGCTGCCGCATGATGTCGGAGAAGCCCATGATGGCGTTGAGCGGCGTGCGCAGCTCGTGGCTCATGTTGGCCAGGAAGCGGGACTTGCCGGCGCTGCGGCTCTCGGCGGCCTCGCGGGCGGCGTCGAGCTCGCTCTCGCGGGTCTTCTGGTCGGTGGCGTCGCGCAGGGCGGCGAGCACGGCCCCGTCGCCCATGCGGCGCAGGCTGAGCACCCACCAGGCGCCGTCCCGCCACGCCGGAGCGAAGGCGACCTCGGCGGCGCCTTCGAGGGCGGCGGTGCGCAGGGCCTGGTCGAGATCCGGGCGGGCCTTCAGCTCGGCTAGTTCGACGAGGCTGCGGCCGGCGAGCGCGCGGGCGTCGAGGCCGGCCGGCGCGTGGCCGAAGGTTTTGCGGATGCGGCCGCCCGGCTGGGCCTGCATGAGCAGCAGGGGCTGGGTCTCCAGCCAATCGCGCAGGCCGGCCGCCTCGGCGTCGCGCAGGCGATCCTCGCCGCGCAGCTGGCCCTGGAGGCCGAGGAGGCCCGCGCCGAGACCGCCGGCGACGCTGGCCAGCGACAGGCCGGCGAGCCAGATCGCGGCGGCCGGATCCGGCGCCGGCGGGGCGATCAGCAGGGCCCCGGCGCATCCGAGGGCGGTGGCCGCCACGGCGCCCGCAGCGCCTGCGGCCAGCAGGTCCGGCCGGCGGAAGGCGGAGGCCGCGGCCAGCGGGGCGAGACACCAGGCCGCCAGCGGGCCGCTCGCCCCGCCGGCCAGCAGGCAGGCGACGGCGGCCGCCAGGGTCCAGACGAGGATCGCCAGCATCGGCGCGACCGCGGCGCGGCTGAGCGCCAGTCCGGCGCCGACCAGGGCCGGCGAGGCGCCGACGCCGAGGGCCGCCAGCTCGAGTCCTGGCGCCAGGCGGCCGGAGGCGACCAGCGCGGCGCCGACCGCCAGCACCGCCACCGCCCACACCAGATGCCAGGCAAGCGCCGGCGCCGTCCGGAAGGACTGCGGCGAGCGGACGCTGTGGCGCCGGTAGGGCATGCGGCGGGGATGTTCTCGCGAGTTGGCGGCCAGCTAGCCGCGGAGCTTAGCGGCGCGGGGGCCGCTGCGTAAGACCGCTCGCCTCCTGGGCGATGAAACGAAATCGTAAGCGCCGTGGGCAAAACTCAACCTCCAGTGGACAAAATGTCCTTTCGAAGGCGCGCATGGCCGAACCGGCGACCAAGACTGAGATTTCCCCCGCCGCGACGCCGGGGCGGGGCTTCGATGACCAGAAGCGCTCGTTCCTGCGCATGGTCAGCCATGAGCTGCGCACGCCGCTGAACTCGATCCTCGGGTTTTCGGACATCCTGGCCTCGGAGATGTACGGGCCGCTGGGCGACCCGCACTATCGCGAGTACGCCGAGATCATCCGCGGCAGCGGCGCGCGGCTGCTGAAGCTGGTCAACCAGGTGCTGGAGATCGCCCGGCTGGAGGTCGGCGGGACCGAGATGTGCCCGCGCCCGGAACCGGTCGAGGCAGCCCTGGAGGATGCGTGGCTGGGCGTCGCCGAAGAGGCGGCGGCGCGCGGCATTTGTATCGTCATCGCGCCGGCCTGCGCCGAGGCGGTTGTCAGCGCCGACCCGCGGGCCCTGCGCACCGTGCTCGGCAACCTGCTGCACAATGCCGTCGCCTTCTCGCCCGACGGCGGCGAGGTGTGCGTCGGCGTCGAGACGGCGGGAAGCGACCTCGACATCGTCATCGCCGACGCCGGCGAAGGCGTCGATCCAGCCGACCTGCCGCGGCTGATGCGGCCGTTCGAGCAGGGCGAGAACCCCCTGACCCGCCGCGGCCATGGGGCGGGCCTGGGGCTCGCCATCTCGGCGCTGAACTGTCAGGCGATGGGCGGGCGGCTGGAGCTGATCTCCGCAGTCGGCGAGGGCATGACCGCCAAGGTGCGGCTGCCCGCCGCCTGAGGTCAGTGGCCGTGTCCGCTCCCTGACCGCGCCGGCGCGGGCGTGGCGGGCTGACCCCGCCGGGCGAGCCAGGCCCGCATCTGGGCGATCTCCCGCTCCTGGGCCGCGACGACGTCGGTGGCCAGAGCCCGGACCTCGGGATCGCGGCCGTGCGCCAGAGCGACCTTGGCCATGTCCACCGCGCCTTCGTGGTGGGGGATCATGCCACGCATGAAGTCGACATCGGCGTCGCCCGTATAGACCTGGTCCATGCCCTGCATCATGGCGTGGTGGGCGGCCTGGTAGGCGGCGGTCGAGGCGCTCGGCGCCGCGCGGGATGGCGCGCCGGGACCCCAGGCCATGACGCCCATCCAGATCGCCATCGCCACCATCATCAGGTTCTCAGTCAGGGAGACGAAGCCGAGGGGAACGTTGCCGGCGCCGCCGACGCAGGCGCACTTCAACTCGCGCCTGTCGATGTAAACCGCCTTGAACACCGAGACCGCGCCGACGCCGCCGATGACCAGCGCAAGCGGGACCGAAAGCCAGGTCAGCACCCCGGCCACCATCAAGAGGCCGGCCAGTCCCTCGGCGAACGGATAGATGTAGCCGTAGCGGCCCCAGCGACGCGCCAGCAGATCGTAGTTGAGGAACATGGTCGAGAAGGTCTCGACGTTCTGCAGCTTCAGCAGCGCCAGGACGACCATCGAGAAGCCGATGAACCATTCGGCGGCGCGGAGGGTGATCGGGCTGTCGTAGACGGCGTGGCTCACCGCCATCGCCAGCAGGGCGGTCAGGGCGAAGAGCACGATCACCGGCCGGTAGCTGGGCGCCTTCGGATCGGCGACCGGCTTGCCGAGGAAGCGCCGCAGGTCGTCGTGGCCGCCGATCCGCTCGCCTGCGATGAACACCTGCGGGGTGGTTGCCACGCCGTGCTCGGCCTTGAAAGCGTCGACCTCTGCGCGAGTGGTCAGGTGACGGTCGTCGACCGCATAGCCGGCGCGGCGGAGCAGGTCGCGCGCCTTGAGGCCGTAGGGACAGACATGGTCCGGCATGACCATGCGGTGGAGCACTGCGGTCCGGGACGGGCCGGGTTTCGAGCTCATGATCGATCCCTCATCGGGTCTGGAAAGACGGGTCGACCTGAAATATGGCTTCCGTACCATGGTACAGAGTCAAGAGTCCTCCGCGGTGACCATCGGCAAGCTGGCGGCCGCCGGCGGAGTCGGGGTCGAAACGGTCCGCTACTACCAGCGGCTCGGCCTGCTCGGCACGCCCGGCCGGGACGGCGGGGTGCGTCGCTACGGCCCGGAAGACGTGCGACGGCTGCGGTTCATCCGCCAGGCGCAGGCGGCCGGTTTCGCCCTGTCGGAAATCCGCGAACTGCTGGCGTTGGACGCCACCCACGACCGGACCCGGGCCCGCGCCCTGGCCAAGGCGCGGATCGCCGCCCTCGATGCGCGGATCTCCGAAATGCAAGAGGCCCGCGATGCGCTGGAGCGGCTTGCCGGGGTGTGCGGCGAGGGGCGCGAAGGGCCCTGCCCGATCCTCGTCGCGTTCGAGGGCGACACATCGGCGGCGGCGGTTGCAGCCGGGCGCGCCGGCGCTTAAGTCCGCGGCCACATGAGCAGCATCGACACGGCCCTGCGCGATCTCGCGGACGAATTCGAACTCCTGGGCGACTGGGAGGAGCGCTACCGCTACGTCATCGAGCTCGGCCGCGAGCTGGCGCCGCTGAGCGAGGCGGAGCGGTCGGAGGCGAACAAGGTGCGCGGCTGCGCGAGCCAGGTGTGGCTGGTGACCGAACCCGGCCCCGACGGGACCGTGAGGTTCCGCGGCGATTCCGATGCCCACATCGTCCGCGGCCTGATCGCCATTCTGCTGCGGCTGTTCTCCGGCCGACCGGCGGCGGAAATCCTGGCCTTCGACACCAAGGGCGCCTTCGAGCAGCTGGGTCTGACCGGCGCGCTGTCGTCGCAACGCTCCAATGGGCTCGCCTCGATGGTGGCGCGAATCCGCCGGGACGCCGAACTGGCCGCCGCCTAGGCCGGCAGGCGCCGCTCGTACTCGCCCTCGACGCCGGCGTGCCGCGGCCAGAACGCGCGGCGCGGGCCGCCGGCCAGATCCTCGGCCAAGACGTCGAGGTGCGAATGCCACCCGCCTGAGACATTGACCATCTCGGCGTGATCCTTGAGCTGGCTGTGGGTCAGCACGAGCCGGACCTGATCGCCCTGCGGCGCAAGCTCGAAGGCGACGATCGAGGGCGGCGCGCCGTCCTCGTGCCAGGCGAAGCTGAGCAGCCGCGGCGCCTCCGCGCGCAGCACCGTGCCGGTGCTGGTGAAGCCGTTCTCATGCATATCGCGATACTTCTCCGGCGGCGTATCCGGCTCGTCGCTAAGGCCGGAATGCCGGTGCAGGAAGCTGAGCGCGCCGCCTTTCCGCAGGTCCATCTCGCCGCCGGCGAACCAGCGGGCGCGCTTGTCGCCCTCGGTCAGATAGGCCCACACCCGCTCGATCGGTCCGGGCAGCAGGCGCTCGAAGCGCACGACGCCGGGCTCCGGCGACTGGCCATATTCGCTCATCGGGTCGTCTCCTCTTCCCGCAGCGCCGCTTCGAGCGCGTCGAGCCGGCCGGTCCAGAACCGGCGGTAAAAGCCGAGCCAGCTGTCGACGCTCGCCAGGGCGGCGGGCTCGAGCCGGCAAAGGTGAGTGCGTCCCTGGACCTGTCGGCGCACCAGGCCGGCGCGTTCGAGGGTCTTGATGTGCTTGGAGGCCGCCGCCAGCGACATCCGGTGCGGGGCGGCGAGTTCGCCGACGCTGCGCGGCCCCGCGGCCAGGTCGCTCAACATGCCGCGGCGGGTGGCGTCCCCGAGGGCGCGGAACAGGGCGTCGAGCCGGGCCGGCTGAAGATCAACCATCGGGTTGAACGTATAGCCTCGAAATAGAAATTCAACTGGTGAGTTGAATTTCGTTCCACATCACAGCGTCATCGGCCTGGCGACCTTGACGATCCCTAGAGGGTAAAGACGGCTCAGGCCGCGCGGATGCCGCTGGAGACCTGACCGAGGCCAACGACGGCGTCGTAGCCGAGGATCATGTCGACGTCCGTCCCGTTCGAGGCGAGCGGCAGGCGCAGCCAGAGGATCGACAGGTGCGAGGCGCCCCGCCAGGCCAGGTTGTGGATACCGACAGAGGGGCGGCGCTCCTTGACCACCTGGACCAGTTCGACACGCCAGTATTCGGCGGCGCCGCTGGCGTAGACTTCGCCCAGCGTGCGGCCGGTGATCTCGCGGCCGTAGACGCCGTAGAGCTCGGTGCCGGCCAGACGGATGCGGAAGTCGAGGGGATCCTTGGCGACGTCGATCAGGCTGATGGTCGGCAGCAGGCGTTTAAAGCCGCCGGGATCGATGTCGCGGCGAGCAGGCAGCCGCGCGCCCTGGCGGCGCGTCGCCCAGTACCGCAACAGCTCCTCATGCGCGCGGGCCGCCGCGGTGGGCAAGCCGATCTGCGCCGCCATATTCAGATTCCTTAACAACCCGTTGGAATCGCGACGAATCACTTATCGCCTGATGCGCGAATCGGCGGCAAGTCAAAACTATGGCGGCCCCCAAGATTTCGCTTGAGAGGCGAGCCGTTCGGAGTCCGCGTGCGATTCCCGCCGGGGCGATCAGCACGAACGAAAACGCCCGCCGAAGCCGGCGGGCGTCTCCATCTCGATATCTTGATCGCCCGGCGAGGGGCGAGCGGCTCAGCGCTTCTTGCGCGGCGCCTGACGGCCGCCTTGGCCGAGGCCCATCTGCTTGGCGAGGTCCGACCGCGCCTTGGCGTAGTTGGGGGCGACCATCGGATAGTCCTTCGGCAGGCCCCACTTGGCCCGATATTCTTCCGGGCTCATGTTGTACTTCGTGCGCAGATGGCGCTTCAGCGATTTGAACTTCCGACCGTCCTCGAGGCAGACCAGATAGTCCGGGGTGATCGAGCGCCGGATCGGCACCGCCGGCTCCTTCGGCGCGACTTCCGTCGCCTCGACGCCCGAGGACACGCCGGCCAGGGCGCGATGGACGCTTTGGATCAGGCCCGGCAGGTCGGCGGCGGCCACGGAATTGTTGCCCACATAGGCCGAAACAATATCCGCCGTCATCTCGATGACTTCCGACTTCTCGTCCATTCTTGTCGTTCCGTAGAAGCGCGCCCAGGAGAGCGCCGAAAGCGATCCAAAGATCAGTAGCGCATTGCTTATAGCGAACTTCGTGAGCCGACAAGCCGACGGAACAACAACTGACCGCGTAAAACAGAGAAAGATTTCCGGATAACGCGGGGTCGGAATTATCCAATGTTGAAGCGGCTCGCCCCCTGCAGACGCGGCTTTGCCTGCAATTACTGCGCGTGGAAGCGGCGCACACCAACCAACATCAGACTGTCAGGCGATGGAAGACCCAAACTGGGCCACCACGAAAAGATCAGGCCGGGACGCGGACCCAGACCTGAGCCTTGCACAGCACGCCGCCGATCAGGCAGCCTTTGGCGCGCAGGCGGACTTCGTCCAACTGCTGCGCGGTGCCGGAGAAGGTGCGGCGCATTTCGGGCACATAGACCCGGCCACGCCAGACGCCGTTGTCGTCGAGCTCGAGATTGCGGAACACCTGGGTGCCGACGAGGTTGGTCGTGCCGCTGGCGCGGGCGTTCCGCTTCGCCTTCTCATTGGCCCAGACGATGATGCCGCACGCGCCGTCGCCGCACGGCCGGATCTCGACGCGGACGGAGTCCTTGGGATTGCGCCAAACGCCGAACGCGCTGGCGGCCTCGGGTTGGGCCAGCGTGGGAGTGGCGAGGGAAAGGGCGGCGGCGGCCATAGCGGCCACGGCGGCGACAAGACGACGACGCATGCGCGAACCATTTAAGTCTCGGAACGCCTTACGCAAGATGACGCGGCGTCGCGGACCATCCTCCTGACAACTTTGCTCTTTCCGAGTGGTTAAGCGGCCACGGTCCGCACCGCCGGCGCCGTCCATAGGGCCCAAAGGCGAGCCGCCTCGGCACGGGCGCGAGCCAGCCCCTCGGCCTTTACATGGCCAAAGCCGCGGATCTCGAGCGGGGTCGCGGCGATGGCGACGGCGAGATCCAGCCGTTCGGGCGTGAGCTCGACGACGAGCCGGTCGACGTCGGCCTCGAAGCCGGCGATCAGCGCCCGCTCCTCGCGCCGCTCGGCGGTGCGGCCGAACGGATCGAGGGGCGTTCCACGCAGCCCCTTCATCCGCGCCAGCAATGGAAAGACGGCGTTCAGCATCCAACCGCCGAAGGCGATCTTGCGCGGCCGGCCGTCCTTGTCCTTTGGCGCCAGGATCGGCGGGGCGAGCCAGACACGCGCCCTGCCGGCGGGGCGGAAGCGGCCGTCGGTGTAAAGGCGGGCGACTTCGTACTCGTCCTTGTAGGCCATCAGGCGGTGGAGGCTGATCGCGACGGCGCGGGTCAGGGCTTCAGAATTCAGCGGCGCCTCCGCCGCCCGCACCCGCCGGACACGTGCGGAGTAACGGGCGGCGTAGGCTTCGGACTGATAGGCGGCCAGGTCCCTCGCCCGACGATCGATCAGGTCGTCGAGCGGCTCGGTCTGCGGGGTGGGCGCGGCAGCGGCCGGCGCCAGTGCGGCCGGATCGTGCGCCGCCAGCCGGCCGCACTCGAAAGCCGCGAGGTTGGCGGCGACGTCGACGCCGTTCAATTCTACCGCCCGGACCAGGGCGTCGTGGCTGACCGGCACGGCGCCCGACTGCCATGCGGCGCCGAGCATGATCATGTTGGCGTAAATGGCGTCGCCGAACCGCGCCTCGGCGAGGCGTTGCGCCGGGATCGGCGCATAGGACTTGGCCGCGGCGGCGATCCGCCGGCCGTTCGGCTCGGCCTCGAAGCGGGCGTCGCGGTCCTGAACGACGTCGGCGGTCGGCGCGAGGTCGGCGTTGCCCACGGCGACCGTCCGGTCGCGAGCGTAGAGGGCCAGGGCGTCGGCGCCAGCGGCCGACAGCACATCGCAGGCGATCAGCACGTGGGCGCTGGCGGCCGGCACGCGGCCGCCGACCAGGCTGTCGGCGCGCTCGCCGATGCGGACGTGGCTGAACACCATGCCGCCTTTCTGGGCGAGGCCGGTCATGTCGACCACCGAGGCGGCGCGGCCGTCGAGGTGGCCAGCCATGGCGAGGATCGAGGCCACGGTGGTGACCCCGGTGCCGCCGACGCCGGTGAAGACGATATTGCGGACGCCAGCCAACGCCGCCTGGACCGGCGGCGGCGGCGCGACGATGGCCGGCGGCGCCTCGCGGCGCGGCGCGTGCGCGCCCTCTACCGTGACAAACGACGGGCAAAAGCCCTGCAGGCAGGTCTCGTCCTCGTTGCAGGTCGACAGGTTGATGCGCCGCTTGACGCCGAACTCGGTCGGCAACGGTTCGACCGAGACGCAGCGGGAGGCCCGTGAGCAGTCGCCGCAGCCCTCGCAGACCAGCGGATTGATCATCACCTGGCGAGCCGGTTTCGGGGCCAGGCCGCGCTTGCGGCGGCGACGGGCCTCGGTGGCGCAGACCTGGTCGTAGATCAGCACCGTCACGCCAGGAACCTCGCGCAGCTGGCGCTGCACGGCCATGAGGTCGGTGCGCGGGTGGACCTCGACCCCTGGCGCGAGGCCGGTCTCGCCCGCGTAGCGTTCGGGCTCGGCCGCGACGATCACCGTTCGGGCGACGCCCTCGGCGGCGAGTTGCCGGGTGATTTGCGGCACGGTGAAGCCGCCCTCCGCCGCCTGGCCGCCGGTCATGGCGACGGCGCCGTTGAACAGCAGCTTGTAGGTGATGTTGGCCCCCATCGCGACCGAGGCGCGGATCGCGAGCGAGCCGGAGTGGGTGTAGGTGCCGTCGCCGAGGTTCACGAAGACATGGCGCTCGGTGGTGAACGGCGCCGCGCCGGCCCAGGTCAGCCCCTCCCCGCCCATGTGGCTGGAGAGGTCGGTATTGGGGTCGGCGAAGCTGGCCATGTAGTGGCAACCGATGCCGGCGAGCGCGCGCGAGCCCTCCGGCAGGCGGGTCGAAGCGCTGTGTGGGCAGCCGGAGCAGAAGTAGGGCTTGCGCTGCTGGTCGGCGGCCAGCGTCACCGCCGCCATAGAGGCGGCCGACACCCGGTCGAGATAGGCGTGGACGCCGGCCAGGTGCGGCCCCGGCGGCAGGCGGTCGGAGATGGCCAGGGCGATCTCGGCGACCGACAGGTCGGCGAGTTGCGACAGCAGCGGATGGCCGTGCTCATCGGTCTTGCCGATGATCTTCGGGCGCGCGTGGGCCGGCAGGTCATAGAGCGCGGCGCGGGCCTGGGTCTCGATCAGCGGGCGCTTGTGCTCGACGACCATCAAGGTCTCGACCCCGGCGGCGAAGGCGCGCAGGCCGATCGGCTCCAGCGGCCAAGGCATGCCGACCTTGTAGATGGCGATCCCGAGAGCGGCGGCGTCGGCGGGGGCCAGACTCATGGCCGCCAGGGCCTCGACGACGTCGCGGTAGGCCTGACCTTGGCAGACGATGCCGAGGCGCGGGCGCGAGGCCGCCAGGGCCACGCGATCGATGCGGTTGGCGCGGGCGAAGGCCAGGGCGGCAGGCAGGCGGTCAGCGCGCAGGCGCCGCTCCTTGTCCATCGGCGCGTCCTTGGTGCGGATGCCGAGGCCGCCGGGCGGCAGGCGCAGCCCTTCCGGCGTGCGGAAGCGGTGTCGGGAGAGCCCGACCTCGATGGTGGCGGCGCTGTCCATGGTGTCGGCGACGGCGATCAGCCCAACCCACAAGCCGCAGAACCGAGACATCGCATAGCCGAGCAGGCCGTAGTCCAGCACCTCCTGCACGTCCGACGGCGACAGGACGGGGATCTCGAAGTCCTGGAAGGCGAACTCAGATTGCGACGGCAGGGTCGAGGACTTGCAGGTGTGGTCGTCGCCCGCCACCGCCAGCACGCCGCCCTTCGGCCAGACGCCGGCGAAGTTGGCGTGGCGGATCGCATCGCCGCTGCGGTCGAGACCCGGCGCCTTGCCGTACCACATGCCGAACACGCCGTCGTAGCGGGCGCCGGGGAACAGGTTCGCCTGTTGCGAACCCCAGACGGCGGTGGCGGCGAGGTCTTCGTTGAGGCCCTCGCGAAAGACGATCTCGGCGGCGTCCAGCTCGCGCCACGCCTTGCGGGCCTGCATGTCGAGTCCGCCGAGCGGCGAGCCCCGGTAGCCGGAGACGAAGCCGGCGGTGTTCAGGCCGGCGGCGCGATCGAGGCGGTGCTGGTCCAGAAGGACGCGCAGCAGGGCTTGAACGCCGGTGATGAACACCCGGCCTTCGTCGAGAAGAAATTTGTCGTCGAGGGTCGCTTCGCTGCGGACCATCGCAATTTCTTTCCTTCCGGGCCTCCCAAACCCACTCGCAAGATCCTATAAGT
>NZ_JBIIGK010000234.1:0-3337 GCF_044236515.1 Phenylobacterium sp. | reverse complement strand
AGGCGAAGGGCGTCCTCGACGGTGTCGACGCTCTCCTGCTCGCGGGGTGAGGCGCCCGGATGGGCGGCGCGTTTGTCGGAGAGGGCGACGGTCGCGCGGCCGTTCTCCCAATAGGCGGAAATCCGGTAGCGGGCGTGATCCAGCGAGACGGCGTAGCCGCGACGGTCGACGGTCAGGCCGTGTTCGGCCAGGAAGGCGCCGTCGGCGGCCAGGGCCTCGTGCAGCGCCTCGGCGCCGGCAAGGTCGGCCGCCTGCAGGCGGCGCTGCTCGTCCTCGCGCTTGCGGCGCTCCATCTCGCGGCGGGCGTATTCGGTCTCGAAGGCGTCGCGCAGCGTCGGCGCCTTCAGCTTGCGGGCGCGGGCGGTCATCCGACACTGCCCTCGAGGCTGATGGCGACCAGCTTCTGGGCCTCGACCGCGAACTCCATCGGCAGTTCCTGGAGAACCTCGCGGACGAAGCCGTTGACCAGCAGCTGCACCGCCTCTTCCTGGGAAAGGCCGCGCTGCATGGCGTAGAACAGCTGGTCTTCGGACAGGCGCGTCGTCGTCGCCTCGTGCTCGAACACGCTCTGGCCGTTACGAGCCTCGACGTAGGGCACGGTGTGGGCGGCGCAGTGCTTGCCGATCAGAAGGCTGTCGCACTGGGTGAAGTTGCGCGCGCCCTTGGCTTTCGGGTGGGCCGAGACGAGACCGCGATAGGTGTTGGAGCTCTTCCCGGCGCTGATGCCCTTGGAGATGATCCGCGAGCGGGTGTTGGGGCCAAGATGGATCATCTTGGTGCCGGTGTCGGCCTGCTGGCGCCCGTTGGTGATGGCGATGGAATAGAACTCGCCGACGCTGCCCTCGCCGCGCAGGACGCAGGACGGATACTTCCAGGTCACCGCCGAGCCGGTCTCGACCTGGGTCCAGGACACCTTGGCGCGCGCGCCGCGGCAGTCGGCGCGCTTGGTCACGAAGTTGAAGATGCCGCCCTTCCCGGTCTCCGGGTCGCCCGGGTACCAGTTCTGCACGGTGGAATATTTGATCTCCGCGTCGTCGAGGGCGACCAGCTCGACCACCGCCGCGTGCAGCTGGTTCTCGTCGCGCTGGGGCGCGGTGCAGCCCTCCAGGTAGGAGACGTAGGCCCCGGCGTCGGCGATGATCAGGGTGCGTTCGAACTGGCCGGAATTCTCGGCGTTGATCCGGAAATAGGTCGAAAGCTCCATCGGGCAGCGCACGCCCGGCGGCACGTAGACGAAGCTGCCGTCGGAGAAGACCGCCGCATTCAGGCAGGCGAAGTAGTTGTCGCTGACCGGCACGACCGAGCCGAGGTACTTGCGGACCAGTTCGGGGTGCTCGCGGATCGCCTCGCTCATCGAGCAGAAGATCACGCCCGCCTCGGCCAGCTCCTTCTTGAAGGTGGTGACGACGCTGACGCTGTCGAACACGGCGTCGACGGCGTAGCGCGGCGCGCCCTCGACGCCGGCCAGCACCTCCTGCTCGCGCAGGGGAATGCCGAGCTTCTTGTAGGTCTCCAGCAGCTCCGGATCGACCTCGTCGAGGCTCTTGGGGGCGACCTTCTGCTTGGGCGCGGCGTAGTAGTAGGTGTCCTGGTAGTCGATGCGCGGGAAGTTGACCTTGGCCCAGGTCGGCTCCTCCATCGCCAGCCAGCGCTCGAAGGCCTCGAGCCGCCACTGCAGCATCCACTCGGGCTCGTCCTTCTTGGCCGAGATGAAGCGGACGATGTCGGCGTTCAGACCCTTCGGCGCGTACTCCTGCTCGATCTCGGTGACGAAGCCGTGCTTGTACTTTTCCAGGCTCTGGACGTGTTCGACGGTCTGTTTGACGGCGGCCATAGCTACGCAACTCCAACGGCGGCGGGCGCGCGTCGCGCCACGTGCCGGGCATGGGCTTCGAACCAGGCCTCGGCGAGGCGGTTCCAGTCGTGTTCGGTGGTGCTCCAGCCGCCGCTGACGCGGATGGCGCAGGCGGCCAGGTCGTCCTGGCCCATGGCGGTCAGCACGTGGCTGGCCTTGACCTTGCCCGACGAGCAGGCCGAGCCGGCGCTGACCATGACGCCGGCCAGGTCGAGCGCCATGACCTGCAGTTCCGAGGGATATCCCGGGGTGGCGAAGCACAGGGTGTTGGGCAGGCGATCGGCCCCCTCGCCCATCACGACGCAACCCTGCGCCTTGAGGCGGGCGGCGACGGCGTCACGCCAGGCGACCTGGGAAGCGAGCTCCAGGGCGTTGGCCGCGCGCGCGGCGGCGCCGAAGCCGGCGATGCCAGGCACGTTCTCGGTGCCGGCCCGGCGGCCACGCTCCTGGCCGCCGCCGTGCAGGCGACGCGAGAGGACAGCGCGGGGGCCGAAGGTCAGGGCGCCGATCCCCTGCGGGCCGCCGAGCTTGTGGGCCGAGACGCTGAGGGTGTCGGCGCCGACGCCGCGGCTGTCGATGACGATCTTGCCGGCGGCCTGGATGGCGTCGACGTGCAGCCAGCCATCGGCGGCGCGGACGATCTCGGACGCGGCCTGCACCGGCTGGATCACGCCGGTCTCGTTGTTGGCCAGCATCAGGGCGACGAGCGGCCGGCCGTCGGCGGCGTCCCAGCGCGAGAGGCGCTCGGCGAGCCAGGCGAGGTCGGCCACCCCTTGCGCGTCCACCGGCAGGGTCTCGACGACGGCGCCCGACGCCTTGGCGGCTTCCAGCACGCTGTCATGCTCGACCGCCGAGACGATAAGGCGCTTCGAGCCGGCCGCGACGGCGCTCTCGATGGCCAGGGCGTTGGCCTCGGTGCCGCCGGAGGTGAAGACCACGGTCGAGGCCGGGGCGGCGATCAGGTCGGCGACGGCGCTGCGGGCCGCCTCCACCGCCGCGCGGGCGGCGCGGCCGGCGGCGTGCACGGACGACGGGTTGCCGGCTGCGGCGAGCGCCTGAGCCACCGCGGCGGCGGCTTGCGGCCGCACCGGCGCCGTAGCGTTGAAGTCGAGATAGACGGCGGCGGTCATGCGGCCCGCCTTCCGGCGAGCCGGCCGCCGATCACGTCGTCGAGGCTGACCGAGGCCAGGTAGGTTTCGATCTGCTGGCCGAGGTCTTCCCAGAGGTCGTGGGTCAGGCAGCGCTCGCCCTTGATCATGCAGCCCTTGGATTCCGCGCAGCGGGTGGCGCGGATCGGCTCGTCCACCGCGTGGACGATCTCGGCGATGGTGGTCTCGCCGGCGGTGCGGGCCAGACGATAGCCGCCGCCGGGCCCGCGGGCGCTGCGCACCAGGCCCTTGCGGCGCAGGCGGGCGAACAGCTGTTCGAGGTACGAAAGCGAGATTTCCTGGCGCTCGGCGATATCGGCCAGGGCCACGGCGC
>NZ_JBIIGK010000085.1:0-12691 GCF_044236515.1 Phenylobacterium sp. | reverse complement strand
CGAGGACTGAACCGTGAAGGTCATCGCCAGCTCGCTCCGCAAGGGCAACGTCGTCGATCTCGAAGGCAAGCTCTACGTCGTGCTCAGCGCCGAGAACATCCACCCCGGCAAGGGCACGCCGGTCACCCAGCTGAACATGCGCCGCATCTCGGACGGGGTGAAGATCTCCGAGCGCTACCGGACCACGGAGACGGTGGAGCGGGCGACGGTGGACGATCGCCAGTACACCTTCCTCTACCAGGACGGCGAAGGCTTCCACTTCATGAACCCGGAGAACTACGACCAGCTCGTCGCCTCTCCGGACGTGATCGGCGACGCCGCGCCCTACCTGACGGATGGCTGCACGGTTTCGCTGTCCACCCACGAGGGCGTGCCGATCGCCATCGACCTGCCGCGTCTGGCGACCTTCGAGGTCGTCGAGACCGAACCGTCGGTGAAGGGCCAGACGGCGTCGTCGTCGTACAAGCCGGCCATCCTGTCGAACGGTCTGAAGACCATGGTGCCGCCCTACATCACCGTCGGCACGAAGATCGTCGTCCTGACCGAGGACGGCTCCTACCAGGAACGCGCCAGGGACTAGGCCCGCATGGACCGCTTCGACGTCGTCATCGTCGGAGCCGGCGCCGCGGGGATGATGTGCGCCATCGAGGCGGGCCGGCGCGGCCGGCGCGTGCTCGTCATCGACCACGCCAAGGCGCCGGGCGAGAAGATCCGGATCTCCGGCGGCGGGCGGTGCAACTTCACCAACCTGCACGCCGGGCCGGGCAACTTCCTGTCGCGCAACCCCAAGTTCGCGGTGTCGGCCCTGCGCCGCTATCGGCCGGCGGACTTCATCGCCTATGTGAACCGCCACGGGATCGCCTGGCACGAGAAGACGCTCGGCCAGCTGTTCTGCGACGGCTCGGCCCGGGAAATCATCGCCGCCCTGGTCGCCGACATGCGCGAGGCGGGCGTCACGCTGCGCCTCAACGAAACGGCGCAAGATATTGAAAAGACAGGCGACGAGTTCGCCCTCACGGCGGGCGGACGGGCGCTGGCCTGCACCTCGCTGGTCATCGCCACCGGCGGCAAGTCGATCCCCAAGATGGGGGCGACCGGCTTCGGTTACGACGTGGCCCGGCGGTTCGGACTGGAGGTCACCGAGACGCGGCCGGCGCTCGTGCCCCTGACCTTCGACGTCTCCTTGCTGGAGCGCCTGTCCCCGCTGGCCGGCGTGGCGGTGGACGCGCGGGTGGGGCACGGCAAGACGCGTTTCGACGAGGCGATGCTGTTCACGCACCGCGGCCTTTCCGGGCCGGCGATCCTGCAGATTTCGTCCTACTGGCGCGAAGGCGAGGAGATCGAGATCGACATGGCGCCGGGGACCGACGTCTTCGCCGAACTGAAGGCGCAGAAGGCGGCAAACGGACGACAGGCCGTGGCGACGGCGCTCGCTGTCCATCTGCCCAAACGGCTGGCGCAGTTGCTCGCCCCGCCCGGCAACCTGGCGGACGCCCCCGACAAGGTCCTGCGCCAGACGGCGGACGCGGTGAATCGCTGGCGGGTGAAGCCGGTCGGCTCCGAGGGGTACCGCACCGCCGAGGTGACGCTGGGCGGGGTCGACACCGACCACCTCGACTCCCGCACAATGGCGGCCAAGACCGTGCCTGGCCTCTACTTCATCGGCGAGGCGGTCGACGTCACCGGGTGGCTCGGCGGCTACAATTTCCAGTGGGCCTGGGCCAGCGGCTGGTGCGCCGGCCAGGTCGCCTAGCGCGACGACAGGTAATCGAGGGCCAGCAGGGCCTGCGCCCGCACTCCGACCTCCAGCGCCGCCTCGTCGATGGTGAAGAACGGCGAGTGGTTGACGCCAGGCGGGTTCCCGGCCGCGAGGTCGTAGAACAGGCCCGGGATCTGTTGCTGGTAGTAAGAGAAGTCCTCGGCCCCCGTGATGTAGTCGAGGTCGTCACGCGCCTTGCCCGGCGCGGCCCGCATCAGGGTCGGCTTCATACGCTCGGTCAGCGGACGGTCGTTGGTGGTGACCGGATTGGGCGTTCCGGACCAGGTCAGTGTGGCCTCGGCGCCGTAGCGATCGGCGATCGACGCGGTCGCCTTGGCCATCCTGGCCATGACGTCCTTGCGCATGCCGGTGTCGAAGGTCCGCAAGGTGCCGGCCATCTGCAGGTCCTCGGGGATGATGTTGTGGCGCATGCCGCCCTGAATCATGCCGATGGTCAGCACGGTCGGGAACTTGGCGACGTTCACCTGCCGGGCGGCGATCTGATTGAAGGCGGTGATCACGTCGGCGGTCATCGAGGCCATGTCGATGCCTTCCCAGGGCATGGCGCCGTGCGTCTGCTTGCCCTTCAGCGCCACCTCGAAGCGGTCGGAGGCCGCCATCATCGGGCCGGGACGCCAGGCCAGCTCGCCCACCGGGCCCGGCTTCACATGCAGGCCGAAGATCGCGGTCGGCGCCGGGTTCTTCAGCGCTCCCTCCCGGATCATCACCGAGGCCCCGCCTTCCTCTCCCGCCGGAGCGCCCTCCTCAGCCGGTTGGAAGAGGACCACCACCGTGCCGGGGATATCGGCTCGCATCGAGGCCAGAAGCTCGGCCGCGCCCATCAGGATCGCTACGTGGGCGTCATGACCGCATGCGTGCATCACGGACACGGTCTGGCCGTTGTATTCGCCCTTCGCCTTCGAGGCGAACGGCAGGCCGGTGCGCTCCTCGACGGGTAGCCCGTCCATGTCGGCGCGCAGGGCCACGACCCCGCCGGGCTTGCCGCCCTTCAGCACGCCGACGACGCCGGTCTTGGCCACGCCGGTGCGGACCTCGAAGCCGAGCTTCTTGAGATGCTCGGCGACCAGCTTCGAGGTGCGGAACTCGCGGTTCCCCAATTCCGGGTTCTGGTGGACGTCGCGCCGCCAGGCCACGACCTTGGGCTGCAGGGTCCTCGCCTTCTCGAATACAGCCGCGTCGTATGGGCCGGCGCCCTGCGCGAGAGCCGGGTTAGCGACGAGTAGCGCGGCCGACGCGGCGAGCAGAGCCTTAAACATGGCGGTCTCCGGAACGAGGTTGGACGATGCGCCCCCCGGCCATCGGCTGGGGCACGCCCGTGGTCTTCGGGAACGAGATGGGCAGACCACGCGCCGTGCGCGCGGCGAGATAGGCGAAAGCCTCGGCCTCGACCGCATCGCCGCGCCAGCCGTGGTCTTCGGCGGTGCGGACGGCGCAGGGCAGCCGAGCGGCGAGGGCCTTCATGATCTCCGGATTGTGCCGTCCGCCGCCGGCCACCACCACCTCGCGCGGGACCTCGCCGACGGCGGCGAAGCCCAGGCGGACGGCTTCGGCCGTGAAGGCGACGAGGGTCGCGGCGGCGTCCTCCAGCGACAGCCCCGCCAGCGGCTCCAGAGAGAAGTCGTAGCGGTCGAGGGACTTGGGCGGCGGGGCCTGGAAATAGGGATGAGCCAGGAGCGCCCGCAGCACCGGCTCCTGCGCCTGGCCGACGCTGGCGTAGCGGCCGCCCGCGTCGTAGCGGCCGGCCCCGCGCTGCTGCATCAGGAGGTCGATCATCCCGTTGCCCGGCCCGGTATCGAAGGCGGCGACCGCTCCGTCCGAAGACCAGAAGGTGACATTGGCCACCCCGCCGATGTTGAGCACCGCCAGGGGGGCATAGAGCCCGGAGCCCTTCGCGCGGGCGAGGTGGTAGATCGGGGCCAGCGGGGCTCCCTCACCGCCGGCCGCCACGTCAGCGGAGCGGAAGTCGAAGGCCACGGGAACCCCCGTGCGGTCGGCGAGACGCTGGGCGTCGATCAATTGCACCGTCCGGCCAAGGCGGCCGTCGGTCGGGCGCTCGTGCAGCACCGTCTGGCCGTGGACGCCCAGGAGATCGAAATCGCCCCAGCTGAGGTCACGCGCAGCCAGGAACGCCTCGGCAGCGTCGAAGTGCTCGTCGGCCCCGGCGCGGGCCGCGTCGGCGAAGACGGCGGGCTCCGGCGCTCCGCGCGGCCAGTCGAAGGCCGCCTTCGTCGCCGCCAGCATCAGCTCGCGGGTCGCCTCGGTCAGCTTGCGCTCGCCCGCCGGCCCGAAGGCGAAGATGGTCTCGCCATCGGTCTCCAGCACCGCCATGTCGACCGCGTCGAGACTGGTCCCCGTCATGAATCCGAGCACACGCATCCGGCTTGACTGCCACGGCGGCGGCGACGTAGCTAGCCGCCATGATCGGACCCGCCGCCCGCACCGGCCGCTATTACCGCCTGCCCCGCTAGCAGGCCCGATCCCGCGCGCCTGCCCCACCCGGCCGGCGCCCTCCTCGATCAGATCCCACGGACGCCGGCCTTCCTGCCAAAGGAAGATCCCATGTCCCTCGATAATCCGCCGCCCGCCGTGCTAGACGCCGGCCACCCCCGACAGACGAGCCCTGCAATGAGCGACGCCGCCTTCAAGTCCAGCTTTCTGAAGACCCTTCAGGAGCGCGGCTACATCCACCAGATCAGCCATCCGGAGGAGCTGGACAGCGCGGCCGCCTCGGGCGTGGTCTCGGCCTACATCGGCTTCGACGCGACCGCGTCGTCCCTGCACGTCGGCAGTCTGATCCAGATCATGATGCTGCGCCGGCTGCAGCAGGCCGGCCACAAGCCGGTGGTCCTGATGGGCGGCGGCACGACCAAGGTCGGCGATCCCAGCGGCCGCGACGAGAGCCGCAAGATGCTGACCGATGACGACATCGCGGCCAACATCGCCGGCATCAAGACCGTGTTCGAAAAGTTCCTCACCTTCGGCGACGGGCGGACCGACGCGGTAATGGTCAACAACGACGACTGGCTGTCGAAGCTCGGCTATGTCCAGTTCCTGCGCGAATACGGCCCGCACTTCACCATCAACCGCATGCTGACGTTCGACTCCGTCAAGCTGCGACTGGAACGCGAGCAGCCGCTGACCTTCCTCGAGTTCAACTACATGCTGATGCAGGCGACGGACTTCCTGCACCTGAACCGGGCCATGGGCGTGCAGCTGCAGATGGGCGGCTCCGACCAGTGGGGGAACATCATCAACGGGGTCGAGCTGGTCCGGCGGATGGATCAGAAATCGGCCTTTGCGCTGACGACTCCGCTGCTCACCACCGCCTCCGGCGCGAAGATGGGCAAGACGGCGGCCGGCGCCGTCTGGCTGAACGCGGATATGTTGAGCCCTTACGACTACTGGCAGTTCTGGCGGAACACCGAGGATGCCGACGTGGGCAAGTTCCTGCGGCTGTTCACCGACCTGCCGCTGGACGAGGTCGCGCGGCTGGAGGCCCTGCCCGGCGCGCAGATCAACGAGGCCAAGAAGGTCCTGGCCAACGAGGCCACGCGCCTGCTGCACGGCGCCGAGGAAACAGCCAAAGCCGCGGCCGCGGCCCAGGCCGCATTCGAGCAAGGGGCGCTGTCGGCCGACCTGCCGACCCACGAGGTCCCGAAGGCCGAGCTCGAGGCCGGGATCGTCCTAGCCGCCTTGGCCGCCGACGTCGGCCTGGCCGGCTCGCGAGGCGAGGCGCGGCGCCTGGCGCAGGGCGGCGGGCTGCGGGTGAACGACGTTCCGGAGGCAGACGCCAATCGAACCATCGGTCATGGAGACCTGGTCGATGGCGTGGTCAAGCTGTCGGCCGGCAAGAAAAAGATCGTCCTGGTGAGGCCTGTCTGATGAGCAAGATCGTCGAAGGCGCCGAGGCTCCCGATTTCGAGATGGAGACGGCCGACGGGCCGGTGCGGCTGGCGGACTTCGCCGGCCGCAAGCTGGTGCTCTATTTCTATCCCAAGGACGACACCCCCGGGTGCACCACCGAGGCGCTGGATTTCTCGACCCTGGCCGGGGAGTTCGCCGCTACGGGCGCGAGCGTGCTCGGCGTCTCCAAGGACAACGTCAAGAAGCACACCAGCTTCGCCGTCAAGCACGGCCTGACCGTCCGGCTCGCCGCCGATCCGGAGGGCGCGGTGATCGAACGTTATGAGAGCTGGGTCGAGAAGAGCCTCTACGGCCGCCAGTACATGGGCATCGATCGCGCCACCTTTCTGATCCAGGACGGCGTGATCCGCCGCATCTGGCGGAAGGTGAAGGTCAAGGGCCATGCCGCCGAAGTGTTGGCGGCGGCCAAGGCGCCCTGACGCGCTCGCCCTTCATTCGCCGTTAACCTTGTCGGCGAATAAGCTGATCTTGCGAAACTCCGTGTGCGCGACTTTCCGCGCCTTGCGCGGGTGAAATTTCTCGTTGCATATCGTGAACCTTCGGGGCTGGGGGGCTTACACGACATGCAACGCCTTGCGCGCATTCGCCGCTCGGTCGAGGAGCTGTTCCCCGAGCGCCACCTCTATGTGCGCACCGGCGGCGAGATGAAGGGCTTCGTCCTGACGCCGCGCAAGCAGATGGCCGCGGCCAGCGTCGTGGCCGGCGGGGCGCTTTGGCTGGGCGTCGCGACGGCGGCCATGCTGGTCAATGTCTTCTCAGCATCCGCCGCCGACCGTGAGATCGCCCGCACCCAGGCCAAGTACGAACGCTGGATCGCCGACCGCCAGGCGCGGCTGAACTCCGCGGTCGCCCAGCTGAACTCCGCCAGCGGCTCGACGGACGAGCTGGCGGCCAGCATCGAGAAGCGGCACGCGGCGCTGGCCCTGCTGCTCACCGACATGAACGACACCCCGGGCGCCCAGGCCGCCCTCACGCCGGCGATCAGCCGCGCCCTCTCCGCTCCCGATGCCAACCCGGTACGGCGCGTCGAGATGGTGCGCGTCAGCCAGGAACAGCTGCTGGACGCCGCCGACACCTTCGCCAAGGGCCGGGCCGACCGCCTGAGGCTGGCGTTCCGGATGGCCGGCCTGACCCCGAATGCCTACGTCCCGAAGGGCGGTGCGCTGGGCGGGCCGCTGATCGAGTCCAAGGACCCCCGCGCCCTGGCCGCTGTTCTGGACGTCGACGAGGGATTTGCGGCGCGCATCCAGAACGCAGCCCGCGATGTCTCTGACGCCCGAGCGCTGGACGCCGCCGCGGAGAGGTTGCCCTTCGCCCGTCCCACCGCCAACGCCCCGCAGACCAGCCGGTTCGGGGTACGGTTCGACCCCTTCACCCGCCGCCCGGCCCTGCATTCGGGTCTGGATTTCGGCGGCGGACACATGGCGCCGGTCGTCGCCGCCGGGCCGGGCGTCGTCGCCTTCACCGGCCAGCGGTCGGGCTATGGAAAGGTGGTGGAGATCGACCATGGCCGTGGCCTGAAGACCCGCTACGCCCACCTCCACGCAATTGGCGTCCAACCCGGCCAGCGTGTCGCCGTCGGCCAGCGGGTCGGCGGCATGGGCTCCACCGGACGCTCGACCGGCACGCACCTGCACTACGAGGTGTGGGTCAACGGCCGAGCACAGAATCCCGATCGTTTCCTGAGGGCCGGCGCCTATGTTCGCGAAGCCAGCTAAGTCCCAACCCGCCCGCGAGGCGGAGGCCGCACCGTCGCGCAAGGCGATCGCCGCCTCCCTCGTCGCCGAGAATGTCACGATCAACGGCGACCTCGCCACCGACGGGGACGTTCAGCTGGACGGGACGGTGCGCGGCGACCTGCGGGTCGGCCGGCTGAGCCTTGGCGACACCGGCTGCGTCGAGGGCTCAATCGAGGCCGAGGCCGCGGACATCCGCGGCCGGGTCATCGGCCCGATCACTGCCCGCCAGGTGCGGCTGCACCCCTCGGCCGAAGTGGTCGGCGACATCACCCACGAACAGCTGGTGGTCGAGCAAGGCGCCCGGTTTGAAGGCCGCAGCCAGCCCTTCACGACGCCGTCGGCGGCCGAAGCGCCGGCCGAGGTGGCCGAGGCGGCGGAGTAGTCCCCTACCCTTCCCGCGTCGCGCCGACCCGCTGGGCGAGGGAAGCGGCCATGAAGGCGTCGAGATCGCCGTCGAGGACGCCTTGGGTGTCTGAGGTCTCCACCTCGGTCCGAAGGTCCTTCACCATCTGGTACGGCTGCAGGACATAGCTGCGGATCTGGTGGCCCCAGCCGATGTCGGTCTTCTGCTCCTCGATGGCGGCGCGCTCGGCGTCGCGCTTCTGCAACTCGAGCTCGTAAAGCCGGGCGCGCAGCATCTTCCAGGCTTCTTCCCGGTTCTGGTGCTGCGAGCGGCCCGACTGACAGGCGACGACCACATTGGTCGGGATGTGCGTCAGGCGCACGGCGCTGTCGGTCTTGTTGATGTGCTGACCGCCGGCCCCGGAAGCCCGGTAGGTATCGGTGCGGACGTCGGAGGGGTTGATGTCGATGACGATGTTGTCGTCGACCACCGGATAGACCCAGACCGAGGCGAAGCTGGTGTGGCGCTTGGCGGCGGCGTCGTAGGGCGAGATCCGCACCAGGCGGTGGACGCCCCCCTCGGACTTAAGCCAGCCGTAGGCGTTGGTCCCCTTGACCTGCAGGGTCACAGATTTGATGCCGGCCTGCTCGCCCGGTGTCTCTTCGAGGAACTCGACCTCCATGCCGTGGGCGTTGGCCCAGCGGGTGTACATCCGCAGCAGCATCCCGGCCCAGTCGTTGGACTCGGTGCCGCCGGCCCCGGAGTTGATTTCCACGAAGGCGTCGTTGCCGTCGGCCTCGCCAGACAGCAGCGCTTCCAGCTCGGCCCGGGCGGCGCGTTCGCGGATCGCCTTCAGCTGGCCGCGGGCCTCCTCCAGGCTGTCCTCATCGCCTTCCTCGTCAGCCATCTCGGCGTAGCCGAGTGCGTCAGAGAGATCGCGCTCCAGGCCTTTGACGGCGTCCACCTGAGTGGCCAAGCGCGTACGCTCGCGCATCACCGCCTGGGCGGCTTCGGGCTTGTCCCAGAGGGTCGGATCTTCGACCCGAGCGTTCAGTTCGTCGAGTTTTCGGAGGGCGGGTTCCCAGTCAAAGACGCCTCCTGAGCAGCGCGATCGACTGCTCGATGTCGGCCTTCGCGGCCTCGACATCCGCTCTCATGGGAGAAGCTCCGGTAAAAGTCAGGGCGCGGGGGATAGCCCGCGCCAGGTTTCAGGACAAGTAGGGGTCGCTAGTAGAGATCGCTGACGTCGTCGGCGGGCCGCGGCGGCGGGGCCGGCGGCGGCGCCAGGGCCGCACCGGCGCTGGGCGCGCCGGTCACGCCGTCTCGCCAGACCTCGCTGTAGGGCTGCGGGCCGGAGAGCGTGCCGACGGGAACCTGGGCGACGCGCGGCTCGGTGCCGGGACGGAACGCCTCGCGGATGCCGCGGACCATGGCGAACTTGGCGTTCTTCGGCGCCTTGAATTCCTTCTTATCGACGCCCTCCAGCGCGACCTTCATGAAGTCGATGAAGATCGGCACCGCCGACTGGCTGCCGGTCTCGCCAGAACCGAGGCTGCGGTTGTCGTCGAAGCCGACGTAGATGCCGACCACCAGGTCCGGCGAGAAACCCATGAACCAGGCCGACCGGTAGTCGTTCGTGGTGCCGGTCTTGCCGCCCAGCGGGTAGCCGAGCGACGAGGCCGCCGCCGCTGTGCCGCGCTGGACCACGCCCTGCAGCATCGAGGTGATCTGGTAGGCGGTGATGGGATCCATGACCTGGCCGCCGGCCTGGGCGATCCGTGGGCTCTCATCGCCGGTGAAGCCGGCGTCGCAGCGGGCACAGTCGCGGCGGTCGTGCCGGTAGATGGTCTTGCCCTCACGGTCCTGAACAAGCTCGATCAGATGCGGCTCGACCTTCTTGCCGCCGTTGACGAAGCTGGAATAGGCGCCGGCCATCTTGAAGACGGTGGTCTCGCCGGACCCCAGGGCCATGGCCAGCACGCGGTCCATCTTCTTGGTGACGCCCAGGCGCTCGGCCAGGCTGGAAATCTTGGTCATGCCGACGCCCTGGGCAAGTCGCACCGTCATGGCGTTGCGCGACAGCTCCAGGCCTTTGCGCAGCTGCAGCGGGCCGTAGTACTTCCGCTCGTAGTTCTCGGGCGTCCAGGCCTGGCCGCCGGCGCCGGTGAGGGTGATCGGCGCGTCCATGACGACGCTGGCGGGCGTGTAGCCGTTCTCCAGAGCCGCAGCATAGACGATCGGCTTGATCGACGAGCCGGGCTGGCGCTCGGCCTGAGTGGCGCGATTGAAGCTGGACAGCGAGAATGAGTAGCCGCCGACCATTGCCAGAACGCGGCCGGAATGAGGTTCCATGGCCACAAGGGCGCCGTTGACCGCCGGCACCTGCTTCAGTCGGAAGCCCGGGGCGCCGTCCTCGTTCGGAGCGACGAACACGAGGTCCCCGGAGCCGATGCCCTTGCCGCGGCGGGCCCAGGCGACGTCCTCGCCGGCGATGGCGCCGGTCTGGCCGTCGATGGTGCGGACCCGAACGACCCCGCCGCCGACGTCGGTGACGACGGCTTGGCGCCAGGTACGACGCTCGGCCGGGCGCGATTCCTTGCGCGCGACCTCTTCCCAGCCGGCCAAGGTGGTGACCCGGCCCCAGGCGCCGCGCCAGCCATGGCGGCGGTCATAGGATTCCAGGCCGTTCATCAGAGCCAGGCGGGCCGCGCTCTGCAGGCGCGGGTCCAGCGTGGTCCGCATGTAGTAGCCGCCCTCGGTCAGACGGTCGCCGAGGGTGGCGAGGCCGCGGCGGCGAACCTCTTCAACGAAGTAGTCGGCGTCGCGGTACTTGGCGCGGGTCGGCTCGCCCTGAACCTTCAGATCCTCGGCCTTGGCGGCGTCGGCCTCGGCGCGGGTGATCCAGCCGTGGCCGGCCATCTGGTCGATGACCCAGTTTCGACGCTGGATGGCGGCCGCCTTGCGGCGGATCGGGTGGTAGTTGTCCGGCCCCTTGGGCACCGCGGCAAGATAGGCCGCCTCGGCGATCGACAGGTCCGAGATCGACTTGCCGAAGTAGTTGTACGCCGCCGCGCCGACGCCGTAGGACCGATAGCCCAGCCAGATCTCGTTCAGGTAGAGCTCGAGGATCCGCTCCTTGGAGAGCGTCTGCTCCAGCCGACTGGCGAGGATCGCTTCCTTGAGCTTGCGGGCGATGGTCTGGTCGTTGGTCAGCAGGATGTTCTTGGCGACCTGCTGGGTGATGGTGGAGCCGCCCTCTAGCCGCCGGCCCTGCGCGACGTTGAAGACGTTGCGGGCCATGGCGCGGCCGAAACCCGAGACGTCGACGCCGCGATGGCGGAAGAAGTTATGGTCCTCGGCGGCCAGGAACGCCTGGGCCAGGCGCGGCGGCATGGCGTCGTAGGGGACGTAGATCCGCCGCTCACGCGAGAACTCGCCGATCAGGGTGCCGTCCCAGGCGTA
This sequence comes from Phenylobacterium sp., assembly GCF_044236515.1. Classification (GTDB taxonomy): domain Bacteria; phylum Pseudomonadota; class Alphaproteobacteria; order Caulobacterales; family Caulobacteraceae; genus Phenylobacterium. The sequence continues at coordinate 1,443 of NZ_JBIIGK010000085.1, read as the reverse complement.
GGCGCGGGTAGCCGTCGGCGGATGGTAGTCGGTGAGGTCGGCGGCGTCCGGCATGTCGCGAAACAACCAGGCGGCCCAGATCGCGGCCGCGAATCCCGCCAGCGCGATGGCGCTGAGCACCACCACGCCGGCCATCGCGACCCAGCGCTCGGGTCTCGTCTCTGGGGGGTTCAACTTGGACCGGCCTCCGGGGCGTTCTTACCCCACGGCTGTCGGTCTAGCGTGCGTCGGCGCGGGCGCCAACGGTAGGCCGACGCTTCCGCGTCAGCGCGCCGCAAGCCGCCCCCTGGCGCGTCAGCGCGAGGCCAGCCGGGTGGCGCCGAAGTAATCGTCGATAGAGTCCCCGACGGCGTCCATGAACTCGGCCCGGCGCTCAGGATCGCGCAGCAGCTGTTCATCCTGGCTGTTGGAAATGAACCCCATCTCCAACAGCACCGCTGGGACGTCCGGGGCCAGCAGGACCATGAAGCCGGCGTCGCGATGGCTACGGCGCAGCAGCGGCGTGCGGCCTTCCAGGCGCGACAGCAGCGTCTGGGCGAAGCCGGCGGAGCGGTTGCGGGTGGCGCGCTGGGTGAGGTCCAGAAGGATGTCGCTGACGCCACGGTCGCCGCTCATGCTGGCCTTCATGAACCAGTCCTCGCGGCTGACGAACTGGGCCGAACGGGCGGTCGCCTTGTCGGACAGGGTGTAGACGCTGGCGCCGCGCAGGCCGGCCTCGGGGCCGGAATCGGCGTGCAGGGAGATGAACAGGTCCGCGCCGGCCCGTTGGGCCGTGCGCACGCGGCTGGCGAGGCCGACATAGGCGTCGGCGTCGCGGGTCATGATGACTTTGTAGCGGCCGCCCTTCTCCAGCCGAGCCTTAAGGGCGCGGGCGGCGGCGAGATTGAGGTCCTTCTCGTAGCCCTGGACGCCGCGGGCGCCCGGATCGTGCCCGCCGTGGCCCGCATCGATCACCACCACCTTCCTGGTCGGCAGGGCGGCGCGCGCCGCCAAGGGCTTCAGGCGCAGCTTGGGCGCGGCGGCTTCGGCCTTGATCAGGCGGGCCTCCGCAGGTTCCAGCCGGGCGACATCGACGACGTAGCGGTAGTGAGAGATGCCGTCGGCCGGCGGCAGCAGGAAGCGGCGCTTCACCTTGGCGTCGGCGGCGAGGTCCATCTGCAGGCGGGCCCCGCCAGCCGTCTGGTCCACGGCCCAGGCGGAGACCAGCCCCTGCCCCTTGCCCTGCAGGTCCGAAGCGGCGGTGACCCCCGTCAGCACCACGGTGACGCGGCGATCGGCGGCGCCGTCGGAGACCAGCTTCACGCTGGCCGAACGGTCGAGGTCGATGACGATGCGGGTTTGGGCGGAGTCGCCGCCGAGACGCACCTTGAGCAGGTCGGCGGAGGCGGCGGCCGCATGGCTGACGGCGGCGCCGGCGGCGCACAGCAGGACGGCGGCTGAACC
>NZ_JBIIGK010000233.1:0-3356 GCF_044236515.1 Phenylobacterium sp. | reverse complement strand
GGCGACAGGGTCAGGCCCGCCTCGCGGCCAATCCGGACGATGTCGCCATCGCGCGAGACGTCGAGATCCTCGACGTGGCTCTCGACAGCCAAGCCCTGGACAGAGCCCAGCAGCGCCATCTGCACGAACTCGCGCTTCGACGGCACGCCCTTGGCCGGGCCGAGCGCGGTGACGACGGTCAGGGTGTCGCCGGCGCCCGGATCGGTCATCCGGATGACCCGCGTCGCCCCCGCCACTGGCGCTTTCAGGACGGGCGGTCCGTCCGCGGCGTCCCGGGTGACGCGGACGATGGTCGGTTGGCTCTGGTCGCCGGGGCCCAGCGCGATCGTCCAGGTCGGTCCGGTCGAAACCGCGAACAGCGGCACGCCCTTGGCCGCATCGATGCGGATCGCCGAATAGTCCGGGCCGCTGAACGTCTCCATGCCGGAGAAGTGGCGCACGCCCTTCGGGGCTTTCGAGACGTCGAGTTTGGCCGCGGCGTCGAACACCACCCAGATCGCGTCGCCCCGGCGGAAGACCGCCGCGCCGGCCGGATTGGCCCAGTTGAAGGTGAGCAGCACCTGGCTGTTCACCACCCTGGCGTCCATGGCGACCACGCCGCCGGCCGGGACCGGGTTGGGCCGCGGTGGCTCGGGCTCGACGGCCCAGTCGACCGGCTTTTCCGGCTCCGGCGGCGCGGGCGGCTTTTCGAACACATTGACGTACGTCGCGCCGTCGGCCGCGCCGACCTTGGCGTCCGCCCCCTCGGCCAGCAGCAGGGTCAGCTCGAGCTTGCCGCCCACCCGGCGCTTTTCCGCCCCGGCCAGCCAACGCGGCGGCGAAGTGCGCAGGCGCGCGATGTCGGGATCGGCGTCGCGGCTGAACGCCAGGGTCAGCCTCTGACCGTCGCGGCGGGCCGCCGCCCGCGCCCCGCCCGTCCAGTGGAATTCGATGCGGGAAAACTCGTCCGACTGGGCGACGCGGACGTCCAGCGGCCCGCGCGGAGCCTTCGCGCCCACCTTCGGCTCGGCCTGCGGGGCGGCGACGCCGGCCGGCGCGACGACGCCGGCGATGCAGGCCGCCGCGACGCCGGAACGAAGGGTCCGCTTCAGGCTCAAAGGATCAGCCCGGTCGCGGCGCAGGCGGCGCGGCCGCCTGCTTGGCAGGGGCTGCCGCGGGAGCTCGGGCGGCGGGGGCCGCGGCCTTGCCGGGCGCCGACGGGGCTGCGGCCGGCGCGGCGGCCGCAGCCTGGGCGTTGGCCGCCAGGGCTTTGGCTTCGGTGAAGCGCTTGGCCATGGCTTCGGTCAGCTTCTTGGCTTCCGCCGGCGGCATCTGCGCCAGCATCGACGACAGCGCCCGCTCCTTCATCTTGGCGGCGATCGGCAGCCGCACGCTGTCGTCCAGGGCCGTGAACCGCGGCGCGGCGTCCTTGGCCTTCATACCCTCGAACACCTTCACCAAGCGGTCGATCTCGGCCGCTTCCTTGGCGTCGGCCTGGCTGATCAGTCCCTGGATGTCGCCGCGCAGGCCGGTCAAGGCCTTCACCTTGGCGTCGAGCTTGGCCTCCGCGGCGGCCAGCAGGGCGAGCTGGGTCTCGAGATCGGTCTCGCGCTGATCGAGCTGGCCGCGCCGGGCCCCCAGGCTCTGCAACACCTGCAGTTCGGCGGGCGACAGACCGGCGGCCTTGGCGAGCTCGGCGGCGGTCGGCGCGCAGACAGCCTGCGGCTTGATCGACGGGGCCGGCAGAGCGGGCCCGGCAGCGGCGTCCTTCGCCTCGCCGGTCGCCGCCTTTTCCTCGGCCTTGGCGTCGGCCTTGCCGCCCTTGGCCGTTTCCTCTGCGAAGGCGCGGGCGCCGGAGACCAGCTCCGGCAGACCCTTAGCGCCGGCCAGGGCGTTAACGGCCAGGACGCCGCCCATGGCGACGCCCACCAGCGGCAAGATGCGAGGGATCGACTTCACCGCCGGCCTCCGTGGACGTTGGTCAGGGTCAGGGGCTCGTCGTCGAAGAGGTCGTCGTCGAGGCTCGGGCGGGCCCAAGGCTGGGCGGCACGAGGTTCCGGGGCCGTCGCCCGGGACGGCCGCGCCTCACGAGCGGCGGCCAGCAACGCGCCCAGGCGCCGCTCCTGCGAAGCGGCGTCGTCGGCCGGCCCCTCGCTGCGGCCGACGGCGGGTGCCCGCTCGACCAAGCGATCTAGCTGCGCGGCGAGGTCGCGGCCCTTGCGGATGCGGTCGGCCAGCACCTCGGCCGCCTCGTCACTGGCGGCGCGCAACTCGGCAAGACCCTGCTCGGCGCGGATGGCGGCGGCGTTCAGGTCGCGGACGGCGGCGCCGAAGCCCTCGTGGCTGTCGCGCAGGGTCTGCAAGCGCTTGTTGAGCCGCCACCCCATCAGCAGGGCCGCGCCCAGCAAACCGGCGAGCAGCATGTTGAGACCGATCGCGATGACGCTCATGGGATCAACCTCCTTGCACGGCCTGACGGGCCGCAGGCGTCAGCGGCGCCTCGACCCGAACGGCGATATGAGCGTTGCGGCGACCCATCCGGCCGCGTGTCAGCGGGATGGCGCCGGCGCGCAGTTCAATCAGGCTGTCAGGCGTGGCATTGAGCATCAGGGTGTCGCCGACCTTCAGCTCAAGCACCTGTTTCAAAGGAACTTCCTGCTCGTCGAGCACGGCGCGGACCTCCATGTTGGTGGTCCACAGCTCGGTGGCGAGGTGGCTTTCCCAGATGTTGTCGCGGCCGAACTTCTCACCCATGAACTGCTGCAGCAGCATCTTGCGGATCGGCTCGAGCGTCGCGTAGGGCAGCAGCAGCTCGATCCGCCCGCCGCGGTCTTCCATGTCGATGCGCAGCTTGACCAGGATCGCGGCGTTGGCCGGCCGCGCGATGGCGGCGAAGCGCGGGTTGGTCTCGAGCCGGTCGAGCGAGAACGTCACCGGCGTCAGCGGCTCGAACGCCTCGCGAGCGTCGGCCAGCACGACCTCGACCATCCGCTGGACCAGCACCCGCTCGATGGTGGTGTAGGGCCGCCCCTCGATGCGCATGGCCGCGGCCCCGCGCCGGCCGCCGAGCAGCACGTCGACGATCGAATAGATCAGGTTGGAATCGACCGTCAGCAGGCCGTAGTTGTTGAGCTCCTCGGCCCGGAACACCGAAAGGATCGCCGGCAGCGGGATCGAATTCAGATAGTCGCCAAACCGGATCGACGAGATGTTGTCGAGGCTCACCTCGACATTGTCGGAGGTGAAGTTGCGCAGGGACGTCGTCATCAACCGCACCAGGCGGTCGAAGACGATCTCCAGCATCGGAAGCCGCTCGTAGGAGACCAGCGCCGAGTTGATGATCGCCCGGATGCCGGTCCGCTCGGAACCGTCCTCGT
>NZ_JBIIGK010000232.1:0-3357 GCF_044236515.1 Phenylobacterium sp. | reverse complement strand
GTCGCGTCGGCGAAGACGTTGGGCCGGCCTTCGAAGACGAAGCCGACGACGCCCAGCGGCGCCATCACCTGCTCGACGCTCCAGCCCTCGTGCCGGACGGTCTCCAGCACCCGGCCGCGCGACGGCTCGGCGTCGCGCCAGGCGCGCAGGCCGGCGATCATGTCGGCCCGCATGGCGTCGGAGACGGCCAGGCGGGTGGTGGACCGGCCACGGCCGCGGGCGCGCTCGACGTCGCCGGCGTTGGCCTCGGCGATGATCGCCCAGCACGCGTCGTCCTCCAGCCGCGCGGCGAAGGCCTCGAAGAAGGCCTGGATCTGCGCGTCCGTGACCTCGCCCATGCGGGCGAAGGCGGCGCGGGCGCGGGCGACGGCCTGCGCGGCGACCGCGTGCTCGGCGGCGGGCACGTGCAGCAGCGCGCCGTCGGCGACCAGCAGCCGGTCGCCGGCCTTGAAGGCGTCGGCCAGCGCCGCGTCGACATGGGCCACGCGGTCGCCGCCCCAGACGATGGCCTGGCCGGGGGTCAGGGCCTCCAGCCGTGCGCCCGTCTCGCGCGATCTGCCGCCGTCACTCAACGCCAACCCCTTCCGTCATCGAAGCGTCGTCTTAAGCGCCGACCGCATGCGGCGCCAGCGCCAGGTCGTCGGCATGGACCAGGGGGCCGCTGGTGTAGCCCAGCACGCCCTCGATGGCCTCGCTCTTCAGGCCGCAAATCCGCCGGGCGTCGGCGGCCTCGTAGCGGGTCAGGCCGCGGGCGATGTCGCGGCCGGTCTCGTCGCGGATCAGCACGGCGTCGCCCTTGTCGAAGCGGCCTTCGACCTTGCGCACGCCGGCCGCCAGCAGGCTCTTGCCGCGTCCGACGGCGGCGGCGGCGCCGGCGTCGACGGTCAACACGCCGGCCGGCGACAGGCTGCCGGCGATCCAGGCCTTGTAGGCGGCGGCCGGCGTCGTCGCCGGCGCGACCACGGTGGCCTTCTCGCCGTGCTCGACGGCCCACAGGGGCGAGGGCCGATGGCCCATGGTGATGATCGTCGCGCAGCCGGCGGCGCTGGCGATCCGCGCCGCCTCCAGCTTGGTGGCCATGCCGCCGGTGCCGACCCCGGCCTGGGCGTTGGCGCCGCCGGCCATGGCTTCGATCTGCGGCGTGATCCGCTCGATCAGCGGCACATGCTGGGCGTTCGGGTCCTGTCGCGGATCGGCGGTGTAGAAGCCGTCGACGTCGGACAGCAGCACCAGGGCGTCGGCCCCGGCCATCTGCGCCACCCGCGCCGACAGCCGGTCGTTATCGCCGACCCGGATCTCCTCGGTCACCACCGTGTCGTTCTCGTTGACGATCGGGATGACGCCCAGGCTCAGCAGGGTGTCGACGGTGGCCCGGGCGTTCAGCCAGCGGCGGCGCACCTCGGTGTCGTCGCGGGTCATCAACACCTGGGCGCAGGCCAGGCCATGCGGCTCGAACGCCTCTTCCCACGCCCGCATCAGCAGCGACTGGCCGGCCGCGGCGCTGGCCTGCTTTTCCGGCACGGTCAGGGTGCGGCCGGTCAGGCCAAGGCGCCGACGGCCCAAGGCCACGGCGCCGGACGAGACGACCAGCACCTGCTGCCCGCGCTCGCGCAGGCGCGAGACGTCGGCGGCCAGGGCGGCCAGCCAGCGGGCGTCGGCCCCGGCCTCGCCGACCAGCAGGGCCGAGCCGACCTTGACGACGATGCGGCGGGCGACCGCCAGGGAATGGGTGGATGCGCTCACGGTTGCCAGCCCCCTTCGGTCGGCGGCGGTACGGCTTCGTCCTCGTCGTCGGGCACGATCTCGCCGCGGCGCTGGCGAACCAGCTTGTAGGCCTCGCGCAGCAGCTCGGTGACGTTCTCGCCGGTGAAGCCGGAGACGATCCGCACGGGGGTGCCGGCCGCGGCCGACAGCTCGGCCGCCTTCTCCGCCCGCTCGTCGTCGCTGAGGGCGTCGATCTTGTTCAGCGCCAGGATCTCCGGCTTGTCGGCCAGCTCCTCGCCGTAGGCCTCGAGCTCGTGGCGGACGATCCGCCAGGCCTGGCCGACGTCCCCCTGCGTGCCGTCGACCAGATGGATCAGCACGGCGGTGCGCTCGACATGGCCCAGGAACCGCGTGCCGATGCCGGCCCCTTCGTGCGCGCCTTCGATCAGGCCGGGGATGTCGGCAAGCACGAACCGCTCGCCGGCCGACAAGTCGACCATGCCGAGGTTGGGGGCGAGGGTGGTGAAGGGATAGTCGGCGATCTTCGGCTTGGCGGCGCTGGCCGCCGCCAGGAAGGTCGATTTGCCGGCGTTCGGCAGGCCGACCAGGCCGACGTCGGCGATCAGCTTCAGCCGCAGCCAGATCGCCTGTTCCTCGCCCTCCTGGCCAGGGTTGGCGTGTTTGGGCGCCTGGTTGATCGGGCCCTTGAAATGGGTGTTGCCGAACCCGCCGTTGCCGCCTTTCAGCAGGCGGATGCGCATGCCGGCCCGGTCGAGGTCGTAGAGCACCTCTTCCTTGGTCTCATCCAGCACCTGGGTGCCGACCGGCACCTTCAGCACCACGTCGGCGCCGGCCGCGCCGTGGCGGTTGCGGCCCATGCCGTGGACGCCGGTCTCGGCCTTGAAGTGCTGCTGGTAGCGGTAGTCGATGAGGGTGTTCAGCCCCTCGACCGCCTCGATCCAGACGTCGCCGCCGCGGCCGCCGTCGCCGCCGTCGGGACCGCCGTACTCGATGTACTTCTCCCGGCGGAACGACACCGCCCCGCCGCCGCCGTTGCCGGAGCGGATGTAGATCTTCACCTGGTCGAGGAACTTCATGACGCGTCTGCCCGGCGGCGGACCGCCCATACGATCAGGGCGGCGAGCAGCGACTTGGCCACCGCGCCGGGGATGAACGGCGCGACCCCGGCCTCGAAGGCCCGGCCGACGCCGGCGTGGGTGGCGAGCCAGGCCCAGCCGAGGGCCAGGATCACCAGATGGCCGAGCAGGAAGGCGGCGGCGATCACCAGCCAGTTCCAGGTCCGCTCCGCCACCCGCCCGGTCAACGGCCCGGCGATCAGCATGCCGGCCAGGAACCCGGCCGTGGGCCCGATCAGCGCCTCGGGCCCGCCTTCGCCGCCGGCCAGCGCCGGCAGGCCGATGCCGGCCCCCAGCAGCCAGACGAGAACGATCTCCAGCGTCAGCCGCAGGCCGGAGAGGCCCGCCGTCACGAACAGCGCCAGGGTCTGCAGCGTCAGCGGCACGGGGCCGATCGGGATCGACGCCTGCGAGGCGAGCGCCAGCACCGCCGCGCCGGCCAGCACGGCGGCGACGCGCCAGCCGCGCCCGCGGCCATCGAGCAGCCGCGCGAGCGGGGGGCGGATCGGAAGGGCGG
>NZ_JBIIGK010000231.1:0-3363 GCF_044236515.1 Phenylobacterium sp. | reverse complement strand
GCCGCGCCCCGGTCCGGCCCGTTCATCGCGAACAGCGCCAGGGTGCGCAGGCGGGCGAGGCGGGCGCTGTCGGCGTGGTGGTGATCGGGCCGGTCGGAGTTGAAGCCGTGACCGGCCCCATAGAGATAGATCGGCAACTCCGGATGCCGCTCGCGCACCTGCTCGACCTGTTCGAGCGGGATGGTCGGGTCGGTCTTGCCGTAGTGGAGGATGGTCGGGCGCCTCGGCGACTCGTCCATCAATTCGACGATCCGGCGGCCGTAGTAACAGGAGGCGGCGGCCAGCCCTTCCGCCCGGCAGGCTCCCAGCCAGGCGACCGCGCCGCCCCAGCAGTAGCCGACGGCGAACACCGGCGGGGCCAGGGCGTCGATCGCGGCCTGCAGGTCTCCCAGCACCTGGTCCCAACCGGCCGCCTCCGAAAGCGCGCGGCCGGCGGCGACGTCCTCCGGTCCGTAGCCGGCCTCGAAGCCGGGACGCTGGCGGTCGAAGAACGATGGCGCGATCACCTCATAGCCGTCCTCTGCGAAGCCGTCGCAGAGCCCCCGGATGTGCGCGGTGACCCCGAAGATCTCCTGGGCGAGCACGAGTCCGCCGCGCCGGGCGTCGGTCGGCCGGGTGTGATAGGCAGAGATCTCGAAGCCGTCGTGGCGGCTCTTCAGCCGGATCGTCTCGCCCATCGGACCGCGCCCTAGACGTTGAAGCGGAAGTTCATCACGTCCCCGTCCTGGACGACATACTCCTTGCCCTCCTGGCGGAACTTGCCGGCTTCCTTGGCCCCGGCCTCGCCGTTCAGGCGAATGTAGTCCTCGTAGGCGATGGTCTCGGCCCGGATGAAGCCCTTCTCGAAGTCGGTGTGGATGACGCCCGCCGCCTGCGGGGCGGTATCGCCCTTGCGGATCGTCCAGGCCCGGGCCTCTTTCGGGCCGACCGTGAAATAGGTCTGCAGGCCGAGCAGGTGGTAGGCCTCGCGGATCAGCTTGTTGAGCCCGGGCTCGGTGAGGCCCAGCGTCTCCAGGAATTCGGTGCGCTCGGCGGCGTCGAGCATGGCGATCTCGCTCTCGATCTGCGCCGAGATGACGACGTGGTCGGCGCCGTCGCGGGCGGCCCGCTCGGCGACCTGACGTGACAGGTCGTTCCCGTCGGCGGCCGAGGCCTCGTCGACGTTCGAGACATAGAGCGCCGGCTTGGACGTCAGCAGCTGCAGCATCCGCCAGGCCTTCTCGTCCTCTGCGTCGACCTGCGCCTTGCGGGCCGGGCGGCCGTTGTTGAGCTCGGCCAGGGCTTTCTGCACCAGGCGCAGGGTCTGGACGCTTTCCTTGTCGCCGGTCTTGGCTCGCTTCTCGAGGTTCACCACCCGCTTTTCCAGGCTCTCCATGTCCGCGAGCATCAGCTCGGTTTCGATGGTGTCGAGGTCAGCCAGCGGGTCGATCTTGCCCTCGACGTGGGTGATGTCGTCGTCGATGAAGCAGCGGGCGACGAAGGCCACGGCGTCGCAGTCGCGGATGTTGGCCAGGAACTGGTTGCCGAGCCCTTCGCCCTTGGACGCGCCGCGCACCAGGCCGGCGATGTCGACGAAATTCATCCGCGCCGGAATGATCTCCTTGGACGGGATGATCGCCGCCAGCTTGTCCAGTCGCGGCTCCGGCACCGCGACGTCGCCGGTATTGGGCTCGATGGTGCAGAACGGATAGTTGGCGGCTTGCGCCGAGGCGGTCTGGGTCAGGGCGTTGAACAGGGTCGACTTGCCGACGTTCGGCAGGCCGACGATGGCGACTTTCAGGGCCATGAGTCAGTAGGTTCCTCTAGGAGCGCGGCGGGGTTAGCACGGGGGAAGGCTTTGACGCCAGCGACGTGGCCTCCCGCTCCTTCCCCGCATGCGGGGAACGGGGACCGGAGGCCGAGGCGAAGCCGAAGAGCCGAGGGTGGAAGGGGCGCCGTCGGGCGCCGAGCTTCGCGTTTCGCGCCCCCTCCGTCACGCGCCTTCGGCGCGCGCCACCTCCCCCGCATACGGGGGAGCAGCGTCGCCTACTCGCCGCGAGCGAGTTTCCGCGGGTCGGCTTTTTCGGCAGGGGCGAGGCGCATGACCTCCGCCTGGTATTTGTCGTCCGCGCCGGCGGCGAGGAAGGGCGCGGCGTCGGCGACCGCCTGGAGAAGCGGCTCCAGCCACTTCAACTCGGCCTTGTGGAAGTCCGACAGGACATGGCCGTGGACCAGTTCCTTCTGACCTGGATGACCGCAGCCCAACCGGCCGCGCCGGAAATCGGGGCCGATCTGACTCGTCGTCGAGCGGATGCCGTTGTTGCCGGCCGCGCCGCCGCCCGTCTTCATCCGGAAGCGGCCGGGGGCGAGATCGATCTCGTCGTGGAAGACGACGACGTCCGCCGGCGTCAGCTTGAAGAACTTCGCCGCCTCGCCGATCGCCCGACCGCTCTCGTTGTAGAAGGTCTGTGGCTTCAGCAGCAGGACGCGGACCCCATCGATCGTCCCCTCGCTCGCATGGCCCTGGAAACGCGAACGCGCCGGTGGGAAAGCCCACCGGCGCGCGATTTCGTCGACGGCCATGAAGCCGATGTTGTGGCGGTTCTTGGCGTAGGCCTGGCCTGGATTGCCCAGGCCCGCGATCAGCAGCACCGCCGGACGCTGGCCTTAGGCCGCGCCGCCTTCGGAGGCTTCACCCTCGCCTTCGATCTCCACCTCGACCTTGGCGGCCGCGATGGAGGCGACGACGGTTTCGCCCGACAGAACCGCCTTGACGCCCTTCGGCAGCTTCAGGTCGGAAATGTGGACGGCGCCGCCGATGTCGAGGCCGGTGAGGTCGTGGACGATCTCTTCCGGAATCTCGTCGGCGTGGCAGGAGATGTTCAGGGTGTGCAGGGCGATGTTCAGGGCGCCGCCGCGCTTCAGGCCCGGTGAGGCCTCCTGGTTCGAGAAGTGGACCGGAACCTCGATCTTGATCTCCTGGTGCGCATCGACGCGGTAGAGATCGAAGTGGATCGGCTCGTCGGTCACCGGGTGCATGTCGACGACCTTGGCGATGACCGGCTGGGTCTCGGCGCCGTGCTTCAGCGTCACGAGGTGGCCGAGCAGCTTGCCGGTGTACAGCGCCTTGCGGAACTCGTTGGCCTTCACGGAGATGGCCACCGGATCCTTGTCGCCGCCGTAAAGGACGCCCGGGACCAGGCCCGCGCGACGGGTCTCACGGGCGCCGCCCGTACCGGTCCGCTCGCGCACTTCAACGTTCAGGATGATCTCGGCCATCGCCATGCCTCAAAACGAAGCCGCCGCGCGAGGCCCGCGCGGCGACGGAAAATCCGCGCCCACTGGGGGCGAAAGGTGCGCGTAGATACACAAAAGCCCTGGCGT
>NZ_JBIIGK010000230.1:0-3414 GCF_044236515.1 Phenylobacterium sp. | reverse complement strand
TTGGAGACGAGGTTCGGGCGCGGGGTTTAGCCTAACCCCGCGCCGCGGCAAACCTCGCGTCTCTCCTACACGAAGCTGGCCTTAGACGAAGCTCGCCAGGCTGATGTCGGCCAGGGTGCGGCCGGCCAGCACCAGCGAGATGTCGGCGCCGTCGCTGGAGTCGGCGTTGGTGTCGGCGAAGATCACCACGTCGGCGCCGACCTGAGCCGCGACGTACTGCGCGCCGGTGAACATGATGTGCTCCTGGGCGATGCGCGTCGCCTCGGCGTAGTCGGTGGCGACGAACTCCGAATAGGAGCGGGGCAGGATCGTGTAGATGCTGACCTGGTCGAACTGGATGCGGTCGTCGACGGCGTTCCAGTCGAGGATGACGTCGTCCTGGCCCTGGGCCGGATCATTCTTCGCCACGAAGACGAAGAGGTCGCGGCCCTCGCCGCCGGACAGGACGTCCTTGCCGACCGAGGCGGAGGTGATGGTGTCGTTGCCCGCGCCGCCGTCGACGATCGCGCCGCCGCCGTAGAAGATCGCCACCTGGTCGTCGCCGGCCCCGGCCAGAACGCGGTCGGCGCCGCCGCCGCTCTGGATGGTGTCGTCGCCCTCGCCGCCGATCAGGGTGTCGGCCCCGTCGCCGCCGTGCAGCTCGTCGGCGCCGAGGTCGCCGGACAGGTAGTCGTCGCCGTCGCCGCCGCCGAGGAAGTCGTCGCCCTGGCCGCCGAGCAGGGTGTCGGCCCCGCCGCCGCCGACGATGTCGTCGTTGCCTTGGTTGCCGTGAGCGAAGGAGCCGGTGCGGTCGGTGTCGCGGGCCGCGACGATCTCGTCGTCGCCTTTGCCGCCGTACACGGTGTTGGTCCCGGAGCCGGCGTCGAGGGCGTCGTCGCCGGCATTGCCTTGCAGCAGGTCGTCGCCCTTGCCGCCGGCCACGGTGTCAGCCGCCGGGCCGCCGTAGAGGCCGTCATGGCCGTCGCCGCCGGAGGCGCGCTCGTCGCCGGTGTCGCCAACCACTAGGACGGAGCCATCGGCGAACTGCAGACCGCCGGCGTCCGAGACGCGGACGAGGTTGGTGTCGAACTTCACCGTCCGGCCGCCGATCGTGACGAGGATGCTGGGCACCTCGGCCGTGAGGGCGGCGGGGTCATAGGACTGGTAGACCACCGATGCGCGGTTGGCAGGGCCGCCGGCGAAGGTGACGATGTCGGTCGGCTGGATGTTCAGCGCCTGTTCGGCGGTGATGGTCTCGAAGGCGTAGGTAGCCACGGATGCCTCTATGGAAATTGCGTCGCCCTAGCTGGGCCATAACACTGGTATAGGCATGTTGCGTAAGAACGCAACTTACGAAAACGCAATAGTGCTTTCTCACGGCCTGGAGGCGAGGGTGTAAAGGGGTGCGGCTTGACCCCGCCGGTGTGATGGGCGACCTCCCCGGCATGCGCCGCCTTTTGCAGTTCCTGTCGGACATGGACGCCAAGGCCTGGCGGGCGCTGGCGATCTCGTTCGTGCTGTTCGGCGGCGTCGGCGTGGTGTTCGTGTTCGGGGCCCAGGTCCTGGGTTTCGACGGCGAGCGCACGGTCGAGCACTGGATGGGGGCGGGCGCCGGGCCCTGGGCGCTGCCGGTGGCGGTGGCGGCCTTCGCGCTGCTGGCCTTCGTCGGCGTGCCGCAGTTCATGCTGATCGCCGCGGCGGTGGTCGCCTTCGGGGCCTGGGCCGGATTCGCCTATTCCTGGATCGGGACCATGGTCTCGGCGCTGATCGGCTTCTACCTCGGCCGCGCCGCGGGGGCCCGGACCTTGCGGACCTTTTCGGGGGAGGGGCTGCGGCAGTTCATGGAGTTGGTTGGGCGGAACGGCTTCTTCGCCAGCCTGGTCGTCCGGCTCGTGCCCTCCGCGCCGTTCATCGTCGTCAACATGGCGGCGGGGGTGACGCCGATGCGCCTGCGGCATTTCGCAGCCGGCACGGCGCTCGGCATCGTGCCGAAGATCGCCCTGACGGCCTTCGCCGGCAACTCGATCATCCAGGTGCTGCGCGGCGAGGGCGGCTCGGGGCACGTGGCGACGATCGCCGCCGTGGGCGTGCTGTGGCTGGTCATCGGCTGGTACGCCCGCAAGTGGCTGAAGGCGCGCGAGGCGGCCCGGGACTGAGCACGCAAGCTTCTTGCGCGAACGGCAGAGCTTGGTGGCGGTTCGGGAGGCAGCCTTGCGCCAGGAGGCCGGATTCGGCTAAAAGCTGTCGCATGCGCACGCGGCTCGACAGCCTGCTTCTTGGTTCGCTGGGGCTTAGCCGCCCCTGGGCGCCTTACTAGGCTGCGCGTCTTCGCGGCCGGGCGACCAGGGGCTTCACAACCCTCCGCCCGCTTAGAGCAGACCCCCGCGAAGAAGTGACAGACATGACCAACACCGCCCCCCAGACGTCGTCAGATCGTGACCGCGTCATCATCTTCGACACCACCATGCGCGACGGCGAGCAGTCGCCCGGCGCCTCCATGTCCCTGGAAGAGAAGCTGGAGTTGGCGAAGATCCTCGAGGAAATGCGGGTCGACGTCATCGAGGCCGGCTTCCCGATCGCCTCGAACGGCGACTTCGAGGCCGTCCGCGCCATCTCCGAGATCGTCACCGAGAGCACCATCTGCGGCCTGGCCCGGGCCGGCGCCGCGGACATCGAGCGCGCGGCCGAGGCGTTGAAGCCCGCCAAGCGCGGCCGCATCCACACCTTCCTGTCGACCAGCCCCTCGCACCGCGACCACATCCTGCGGGCCAGCCAGGACGACATCCTGGAGATGATCACCCGGTCGGTGACGCACGCGCGCAACCTGATCGACGACGTCGAATGGTCGGCGCAGGACGCCACGCGGACCGAGCAGGACTTCTTGCGCCGCTGCGTCGAGGCGGCGATCCGGGCCGGGGCGACGACGATCAACATCCCCGATACCGTCGGCTACACCTATCCCACCGAATACGCTGAGATCTTCCGCGACCTGGTGGAGAACGTCGACGGCGCCGACCGGGTAATCTTCTCGACCCACTGCCACAACGACCTGGGCCTGGCGGTCGCCAACAGCCTGGCCGGCGTCCAGGGCGGGGCGCGGCAGATCGAGTGCGCGATCAACGGCATCGGCGAGCGGGCGGGCAACGCGGCGCTGGAAGAGGTCGTCATGGCCCTGAAGGTGCGCGGCGACCGGCTGGCCTATCACACCGGCATCGAGACCCAGCACATCACCCGCGCCAGCCGCTACGTCTCGGCGATCACCGGCTTCCCGGTGCAGTTCAACAAGGCGATCGTCGGCAAGAACGCCTTCGCCCACGAGAGCGGCATTCACCAGGACGGGATGCTGAAGGACCGCGGCACCTACGAGATCATGACGCCGGAGTCGGTCGGGCAGGCGCAGTCGAACCTGGTGATGGGCAAGCACTCGGGCCGCCA
>NZ_JBIIGK010000229.1:0-3426 GCF_044236515.1 Phenylobacterium sp. | reverse complement strand
TCGCACCGCCGCTCTTGGCCAGCGTGATCGTGATCGCCGCCGTCAGCGTCGTCTTGCCATGGTCAACGTGACCAATCGTGCCGATGTTGCAGTGCGGCTTCGTGCGTTCGAATTTCTCTTTGGCCATCGGGGTCCTGCCGGCGTGGGTTCAATGAAACGGGAACTTGGAGCGGGTAGCGGGAATCGAACCCGCATCCTCAGCTTGGAAGGCTGCTGCACTACCATTGTGCTATACCCGCCGGGTGGGCGGGG
Organism: Phenylobacterium sp.; assembly: GCF_044236515.1. Classification (GTDB taxonomy): domain Bacteria; phylum Pseudomonadota; class Alphaproteobacteria; order Caulobacterales; family Caulobacteraceae; genus Phenylobacterium. The sequence goes on along the minus strand of NZ_JBIIGK010000229.1, from coordinate 3,174 downwards.
TCGCCCAAATCTCTCCTCATTCGGACCGGCGCGTGGTGGGGGAAGTAGGACTCGAACCTACGAAGGCTAACGCCAGCGGATTTACAGTCCGCCCCCTTTGCCACTCGGGACATTCCCCCGCGCGCCGGAGCCTCGTCGGACGCCTCGGATAAAAAGCCTTCCGCCAGAGCCGCGAGGGGCTTTAAGAGCGCCGTCGCAAGGTCCTGGAGGCGGCTTCCCGTCCGGGGCCCCCAATTTGGAGCGCGTCTTATAGTGGCCTCGCATCCCGAACGCAACGACGCCCGGAAAGGGAAAAAACGCGGTCCGCCGCCGCGCTTCCCGCGCCGTCCCGACACAGGGAACGACGAGTGGATCTGGGGCTGGCACGCGGTCGAGGCCGCCCTGGCCAATCCGCGCCGCGGGGCGCCGCTACGGCTGCTGGCGACGCCGGAGAAGGCCTGCCAAATCGAGGCGCGATTCGGCCGGTTGCCGGCGCTGGAGACCGCCGACAACGGCCTGATCTCGCAGAACCTGCCGCAGAACGCGGTGCACCAGGGCGTCGCCCTGCGGCCGGCCCCGCTCGACGAGGTCGACGTCGCAAGCTTCGAGCCCCGCAAGGGCGCGGTGCTGCTGATGCTGGACCAGGTGACGGACCCGCAGAACGTCGGCGCCATCCTGCGATCGGCCGCCGCATTTGGGGCGAGCGGCGTCATCCTGCAGGACCGCAACGCGCCACGCTTCACCGGCGCCCTGGCCAAGGCCGCGGCCGGGGCCCTGGAGCAGATCCCGGTGGCGCGGGTGGTGAACCTGTCGCGCACCCTTGAGGAGCTGGCCGACCTCGGTTGGCGGGCGGTGGGCCTGACCGGGGCGGGCGAGCGCGACCTCGCCGAGGTGCTCGACGGCGCGCCGACGGTGCTGGTGCTGGGCTCCGAGGGCGAAGGGATGCGCCGGCTGGTGGCGGAACATTGCGACGAGCTGGCCCGTATCCCGATGCCCGGCGGCTTCGAGAGCCTGAACGTCTCGGCGGCCGCCGCCGTGGCGCTCTACGAAGCGGCCCGCCCTCGGATTTAACCTTAGGCTGAGCAGTTGCAGCCGGCCCGCCGGCCATGCATTGAGGTCCCCATGTTCGAAGAGCTGTTCAGCGCCGGCGCCCTTTCCGCCCTCCTCCAAGTCCTGATGATTGACCTGGTCCTTGCCGGCGACAACGCCGTCGCCGTGGGCCTGGCGGCCGGTGCCCTGCCGCAGGATCAGCGCAAGAAGGCGATCCTCTACGGCCTGATCGCCGCCGTCATCCTGCGGATCGGCTTCGCGCTGATCACCACCCAGCTGCTGGGCATCGTCGGCCTGCTGCTGGCCGGCGGCGTGCTGCTGCTCTGGGTCTGCTGGAAGATGTGGCGCGAGCTGCGCGAACAGGCTGAGTCGGACGAGGCGGCGGCCGAAGCGGTGCTGGACGCCGACCCGGGCACCGAGCCCGCCGCCGCGGTCACCGCGCGTCAGCCCAAGTCGTTCAAGGCGGCGTTCCTGCAGATCCTGATCGCCGACGTCTCGATGTCGCTGGACAACGTGCTGGCCGTAGCCGGCGCCGCCCGCGAACACGAGGCGATCATGGTGTTCGGGCTCCTGCTGTCGATCGCCCTGATGGGCGTGGCGGCGACCTGGATCGCCCGCCTGCTGCACAAGTACCGCTGGATCGGCTACCTCGGCCTGGCGATCGTCTTCTACGTCGCCCTGCACATGATGTGGGAAGGCCACCGGACGGTCGTCGTCGATCTCGACAGAACCGAGGCCTACAATGCGGTCATGCCCGACGTCCTGGACATCGGGCCGGCCGAAGAGGCCAAGCACCGCGCGCACTGAGCTTCCTGAACTCGTCTCGGCCGAGACGAGCCCGGCCGATGACGCGCCTTATTGCGCCTCTTCCGCCCCGCCGAACCGCTCGGTCCATTCGGCGACCTGGGCGTCCTCGACCTTGGCGAACAGCACCGGCGGGGCCGCGATCTTCGCACCCTCGGCCAGGCGGGACAGCTCGGCTTTTCCGTCGCTGGTCGGCCAGTCGGACGGCGCACCCTCGAAGGCGGCGAGGATCTTTTCGGCCGCGAAGGGGATGAACGGGGCCGACACGCGGCCGAACAGGGCGGCGAGGTTGAGACCGGTGCGCACGACCACCGCCGCCCTTTCCGGATCGGTCTTGATGGCCGTCCACGGCGCGGCCTCGGTCAGGTACGCGTTGCCGGTCACCCACAGCTCGCGCAGGTCCTGGGCCGCCCGGCGCATGGAGATGCCCTCCAGCGAGGCGGTCAGGGCGGCGATCCCGGCGCCGATGTCGGCGTAGAGCTTGTCTTCCAGCGGGCCCGGCGCGCCGCCGGCCGGCACGACCGCGTCGAAGCGGCTCTCGGCGAACTTGGTGATGCGGTTGACGAAGTTGCCGAGCACATTGGCGAGGTCGCTGTTCACCGTGTTCTGGAACTGCTCCCAGGTGAACGGGCTGTCGGCGCTCTCCGGGGCGTTGGCGGTGAGATACCAGCGCCAGTAGTCGGCCGGCAGCAGATCGAGCGCCGCGTCCATGAAGACGCCGCGCTTCTGGCTGGTCGAAAACTTGCCGCCGTACCAGTTGAGCCAATTGAAGCTCTTGAGCACGTCGACCGTCTTCCACGGCTCTTCGGAGCCGAGGATGGTCGCCGGGAAGCTGACGGTGTGGAAGGCGACGTTGTCCTTGCCCATGAACTGGACGTAGCGGACATCCGTCGCGCCCTTGTCGGTGCGCCACCAGCGCTCCCAGTCGCCGCCCTGCGCCTGCGCCCACTCGACGGTCGCGCCAATGTATTCCACCGGCGCGTCGAACCAGACGTAGAACACCTTGCCCTCGAAGCCGGGGCGCGGGGCGCCGCCCTTCGTCACCGGGATGCCCCAGGCGAGGTCGCGGGTGATGCCGCGGTCGATCAGGCCCTCGTCCAGATGCTTGTAGGCGATCGAGCGGGTGAGCGGCGGGAACTCGCTCTTGGAATCGACCCAGGCGCGGATCCTGTCCTCCAGCTTGGATTGCAGAAGGTAGAGGTGGCGGGTCTCGCGCACCTCGAGGTTCCGCGAGCCGGAGACGGCCGAGTACGGGTCCTTCAGGTCCAGCGGATCGAGCAAGCGGCCGCAGTTGTCGCACTGGTCGCCGCGCGCTTTCGGATAGGCGCAGACCGGGCAGGT
>NZ_JBIIGK010000084.1:0-12945 GCF_044236515.1 Phenylobacterium sp. | reverse complement strand
TGACGTCGGCGACCTCGGCCGCGCCGGTGCGGCGCAGGGCGAGCGACAGTTTGCCGAGGTCGCCGGCGACGGCGAGCTTCTGGCTGTCGGGGATCGAGACCTCGAGGGTGGCGGTGCTCGGCGCGGCAGGCTTGTTCGACGCCTGGTCGGCGTTGAGGTCGACAGCCAGGACGCGAACGTTCTGGAGCACGACCTCGGAGACATAGGTGCGGCGCTCGGCCTCCGGCGTCAGGTCGCGCAGCAGCACGACGTCGACCCGGTCGCCCGGCAGCGCATGGCCGCCGACGCCGGTGACGTCGTCGACCTTGATCGTGTACGCGCGCAGACCCTCACCGATTTCCGCGGCCACCGAGGGCCGGGCGCCTGGACCGGACAACTTGGCGGCCAGCAGCGGCTCGCGGGCGGCGATGGGGGTCAGGGCCACCGGCGGGCCGCCGTTGTCGCTCGACAGCACCGCCGAGGTGGTGGCGAAGGCGCCTTCCGGCGCGGCGTTGGCGGGCAGGCGAACCACGGTCAGCACCGAGGCGTCGACGCGGTCGCCGAACTTCAGCGGCTTGGTGGCGACGACGACGGGCACGCCGGCGGTCGGGCGGTCCTCGCTGCGCGCCTCCGCGGCGTTGGGCAGCACCGCCTTGGCCACGACCAGGGCGGCAAGGCCAAGGGTCGCGGACGCCCCCAGGCTGATGATCGTGACGACGCGCATTCTGCCCAGCCCCGCGAAAACGAAAAACCGTTTGGTATCGTGAGGTTAGGCGGGGGCCTGTTGCGATATCCCCAACAAAGGCGGTGAACGCCGCGGCAACTTTGATGGAAGGTTAATCGGCGTCCGTGGCGGCGAGGCTGACAAGGGTCGCGCCCTCTATGACCTGGTCCCCGGCCTTGACCGCCAGGGCCTCGACGCGGCCGTCCAGCGGCGCCGTCAGGACGTGCTCCATCTTCATGGCCTCGAGGACCACCAGGGGCTGGCCGCGGGCGACCTTCGCCCCGGCCTCGACCTGGACGGCGATCACCCGCCCCGGCATCGGCGCACGCACCTGCCCGTCCGCCGCCCCGCCATGGGCGGCGTCGGCGCGCGGCGGGGTGGTGGTGAAGGTGAAGGCCGCGCCGTGCTCGAAGACGACGATCTCGCCATCCTCGGCGAGCAGGACTGACCGGCCCCCGCCGCCGCCGGCCGCGTCGGCGGGGACGGGCCGGCCGTTGAGGAACAGGTGGACCTCAGTCGCCGGGCCGCCGTTCAGCCGGAAGCCGGCGAGCTCGCGCCAGGGTGAGGCCTCGTCGCGCTCGGGCACGGTCGCGGCGACGGCGGCGGCTTGGAGGGCCGCGGGCGACGGCGTCTCGGCTCCGGCAAGGTCGTCCTGATGGCGGGCGATGAAGCCGGTGTCGACGTCGCCGGCGATGAAGTCGGGGTGGGCGAGGCAGCAGGCGAGAAAGCCGGCGTTGGTCTTGACCGGCCAGGCCTCGACAGCGTCGCAGGCCTCGGCGAGCTGCATCAGCGCCGCCTCGCGGGTCGGGGCGTGAGAGATCAGCTTGGCGATCATCGGGTCGTAGTAGGGGGTGACGACGTCGCCCGCCTCGACGCTGGCGTCAGCCCGCACGCCATCGGGCAGGCGGAAGTGGTCCAGCCGGCCGGTGGACGGCAGGAAGCCGGCGGCGGGGTTCTCGGCATAGAGCCGGGCCTCGACCGCGTGGCCTTCGAAGGCGATCTCGGCCTGGGTCAGAGGCAAGGCCTCACCGGCGGCGACGCGGATCTGCCATTCGACCAGATCGAGGCCGCAGATCATCTCGGTGACCGGATGCTCGACCTGCAGGCGGGTGTTCATCTCCATGAACCAGATGCGGTCCGGGCGCAGGCCCTCGCTGGCGTCGGCGATGAACTCGACCGTGCCGGCCCCGACATAGCCGACGGCCCGGGCGGCCTGGACGGCGGCGGCGGTCACCGCGGCGCGGGTGGCCGTGTCCATGCCCGGGGCGGGGGCCTCCTCGATCACCTTCTGATGACGGCGTTGCAGCGAACAGTCGCGCTCGAAGAGGTGGACGACGTCGCCGTGCGCGTCGGCGAACACCTGAACCTCGATGTGCCGCGGCCGGGCGACATAGGTTTCCAGCAGCACGCGGTCGTCGCCGAACGCCGCTGCGGCCTCGCGGCGGGCGGCGGTCAGGGCGGCGTCGAACTCGCCTGTGGCATCGACGCGGCGCATGCCCTTGCCGCCGCCGCCGGCGACCGCCTTGATCAGCACGGGATAGCCGATCCGCGCGGCCTCGCGCGCCAGGGCGCCGGCGGCCTGGTTCTCGCCCAGGTAGCCGGGCGTCACGGGCACGCCGGCCTCGGCCATCAGCGCCTTGGCGGCGTCCTTCAGGCCCATGGCGCGGATCGCGGCCGGCGGCGGGCCGATCCAGGTGAGGCCGGCGGCGGTCACCGCCTCCGCGAACTCGGCGTTCTCCGACAGGAAGCCATAGCCGGGATGGATGGCGTCGGCCCCCGCCTCGCGCGCGGCCTGGAGGATGGCGTCGGCGCGCAGATAGCTGTCGCGGGCGGCGGCCGGGCCGATCCGCACCGCGCGGTCGGCGTCGCGCACGTGGGCGGCGTCGGCGTCGGCGTCGGAATAGACCGCCACCGTCGCGATGCCCATGCGGCGGGCGGTGGCGAACACCCGCCGGGCGATCTCGCCGCGGTTGGCGACCAGAATGGCGGTGATCGGGCGGGCGGAGGCCATGCTCACATCCTGAACACGCCGAAGCGCGTCTCGGGGATCGGCGCGTTGAGCGCGGCGGCGATCGACAGGCCGAGGACGTCGCGGGTCTGGACCGGGTCGATGATCCCGTCGTCCCAGAGGCGGGCGGTGGCGTAGTAGGGATCGCCCTCGGCCTCGTAGCGGGCGCGGATCGGATCCTTGAAGGCGGCTTCCTCGTCGCGGCTCCAGGTCTTGCCCTGGGCCTCCAGGGCGTCGCGGCGGACGGTGGCCAGGACGCTGGCGGCCTGCTCGCCGCCCATCACCGAGATGCGGCTGTTGGGCCAGCTCCACATGAACCGCGGAGAGTAGGCGCGGCCGCACATGCCGTAATTGCCGGCCCCGAACGAGCCGCCGATCAGCACCGTGAACTTGGGGACCTCGGCGCCGGCGACGGCGGTGACCAGCTTGGCCCCGTCCTTGGCGATGCCGCCGGCCTCGTATTTGCCGCCGACCATGAAGCCGGAGATGTTCTGCAGGAACACCAGTGGGATCTTCCGCCTGCAGGCCAGTTCGATGAAGTGGGCGCCCTTCAACGCGCTTTCCGAGAACAGCACGCCGTTGTTGGCGAGGATGGCGACCGGATAGCCCCAGATGCGGGCGAAGCCGGTGACCAGGGTCGTGCCGTAGAGGGCCTTGAACTCGTCGAAGCCGCTGGCGTCGACGATGCGGGCGATCACCTCGCGGACGTCGTAGGGGGCGCGAACGTCCTCGGGGACGATGCCGTAGAGCTCCGCCGGGTCGTAGGCGGGCGGGCGGGCGTCGACGGCCGCGATGTCGGGCGCGCTCCGCTCCCCCAGGCGGGCGACGATGCGGCGGACGATGGCGAGGGCGTGGGCGTCGTCGTCGGCGACGTGGTCGACGACGCCGGAGAGCCGGCCGTGGGTATCGGCGCCGCCGAGTTCCTCGGCCGAGATCACCTCGCCGGTGGCGGCTTTGACCAGCGGCGGGCCGCCGAGGAAGATGGTGCCCTGGTTGCGAACGATCACTGTCTCGTCGGACATGGCCGGCACATAGGCGCCGCCGGCGGTGCAGGAGCCCATGACGCAGGCGATCTGGGCGATGCCCTCGGCGCTCATCCGAGCCTGGTTGAAGAAGATGCGGCCGAAGTGGTCGCGGTCGGGGAAGACCTCGGCCTGGTGAGGTAGGTTCGCACCGCCCGAGTCGACCAGATAGACGCAAGGCAGGCGGTTCTGCTGGGCGATCTCCTGGGCCCGCAGGTGCTTCTTCACCGTCAGGGGGAAGTAGGCCCCGCCCTTCACGGTGGGATCGTTGGCGACGACCATCACCTCGCGCCCGGACACCCGGCCGACCCCGGCGATCAGGCCGGCGCCCGGCGCCTCGCCGTCGTAAAGGTCAAAGGCGGCGAGCTGGCCGATCTCGAGGAACGGCGACAGCGGGTCGAGGAGGCGGGTGACGCGCTCGCGCGGGAGAAGCTTGCCGCGTGAGACGTGGCGAGTGCGGCTGTCCTCGGGTCCGCCCCGGGCGGCGTCAGCGACGCGGTCGCGCAGCTGGGCGGCGAGCGCGCGGTTGTGCGCCGCGCGGCGCTGGAACGCGTCCGAGCTTCTTTCAATCGCGGTGTCGAGCCGGATCGGCGGCAAAAATCAGAACGCCGCGTAGAGATCCGGCGGCGGACGCTCGATCGGAACTGGGGCCTCCGCGCCTCCAGCGCCTCTCGGCGGGCGCCGCGAGCTGAAGACGGTCTCCCAGTCCGGCGGCGTGTCGCGGTCCGGGTGGACGGGGCGAAGTACGCTGAAGGACCGCAGGCGGTCGAGCAGGTGCTCGAGGGATTCGCCGGAGCCCATCAGGTCGGGTTTGAACTGTCGGTCGGCCATGGCGCGGGTTTATAGCGCAACCTGCGACCGAACGCCACATACAAAGGTTACCGCTTCGTTACTGTCGAGGCTGATTTGCGACATCCACGGAACATCGCCGGTCTCAGGATGCATGGCCGCCTCCCGGCGATCCGGCGGGCTCGCGAACCGCGTTCTCCGGAAGCGGCGCGAAGGTGCGCGGCCCGGGTGCAAGCGCTCAACCGACACTAGGCGTCATCCCCAGGATGGGCAGGTGGCCGGCGGCCAAGGCTTGGCGAAACGCGGCGGTCCGACCAAAATGGGCCGGCGCCTCGGGTGGCGCAGGACGGCGCGCGGTGGGGACCGCGCGGCCAGCGGGGGCTTCAACGGCGACTAATGGATCTTCGAGCCCTCCGCCTGCTCATCGTCGACGACAACCGCAATGCGGCCGAGATCGTGAAGTCGGTTCTGGCCAGCGTCGGGGCCAGCCAGATGGACTTCGCCACCACGGCGGAGAAGGCGTTCGAGATGCTCTGCGCCGATCCCTACGACGCCCTGATCGTCGACCAGAACCTCGGCAAAGGCGACGAGGGCACGCTGCTGGTGAAGAAGATCCGCACCGATCCGCAGAGCCCGAACCCTTACCTGCGCATCCTGATGCTGACCGGCTACACCGAGCAGCGGCGGGTCAAGGCGGCGCGGGACGCCGGGGTGTCGGAGTTCCTCAGCAAGCCGTTCACGATCGTCGGCCTGCTGAAGCGTATGGAAGCACTGATCAATTCGCCGCGGCCGTTCGTGCGCTCGCCGACCTATTTCGGTCCGGACCGCCGCCGCCGGCAGGACGCCGAGTACCGCGGCGCGGAGCGGCGGCAGAAGCCGCCGGCCTGAGGCCTAGAAGCGCCAGGCGACGCCGAAGTTGGTGACCAGCGGATCGACCTTGACCTTGGCGCGGACCGGAGCGCCGCCCAGCGAGCCGGTGGCGGTGGTCTCGACATAGGCCTTCTTGACGTCGACGAAGGCGCCCATGCGTTCGCTGAACCAGTAGTTGGCGCCGACCTGCAGGGCCGTGCCGACGGCGCTCTTGGCCTTGAGGTTGCTGAGCGCGGCGTCCTTGGTGTCGAACACCACGAGGAACGAGGCGCCGGCCCCGACGTAGGGCTGCAAGGCGCCCTCGCGGTTGAAGTGGTACTGGACGAGCAAGCCGGCCGGACCGCCGGTCATCTCGCCGATCTTCCCGACGCCGGCGATGGAGCCGGCGGCGTTGACGGTAAAGGTCGGCGGATAGCCCGCGGCGGCGGCCAGGGCGATGTTCGGCGTCACGAAGTAGCCGACCTCGGCCTCAGCGGTCCATTTCGAGCCGATGGCGACGCCGGCGCCGGCCAGCGGCGAGCCCCCGGCCGTCATTTTGGCGCTCTCGTCGGGCTGGACCACGGCCGGGCCGGCGTGCACGAACCAGCGGCCGGCGTCCTGCGCCGCGGCCGGACCGGCGATGCACGCCGCTGCGATTGCGCCGGCGGCCATGATCTTGGCGGAAGTCATCCTGGAGTCCCGAAATCGTATGGTTTCAGGACGGTCATAACCTGCCGAGTCTTAATAAAGACTAAGGGTTAAGGCCACGTCTCACGGTTGTGTCTCGCCAGTAATGAGAGAGACATCCGTCGGTTGAACCGATAGATGCTGAATTCACACGTGCACCGTTATTTAAATGGTTCGGAACACCCTAGTCCGACGTGCCCAGTAATCCGGAAATCATCATGGCCATGGCCAGCGCCGCCGAACAGCCGGCAGCCGACGGGGGCGCGTCGCCGCGAATCCTGATCGTCGACGACGTGGCGGACAACCGCACGATCCTGCGCCGGCGCTTCGAGCGGCGCGGGTTCACGATCGCCGAAGCGGAGTCGGGCGGCGAGGCGTTGGAGCAGGTCGCCGCAGAGACCTTCGATGTCGTGCTGCTCGACGTGATGATGCCGGACATGAACGGCCTGGAGGTCCTGCGCCGCATTCGCCAGACACTCAGCGACGTGCAACTGCCGGTGATCATGGTGACCGGCAAGACCGAGAGCCAGGATATCGTCGAGGCGCTTACCGCCGGGGCGAACGACTACATCACCAAGCCCGTGGACTTCGCCGTCGCGCTGGCCCGGGTCTCGACCCAGGTGCGGGCGCGCCAAGCCGAAGAACAGGTGCGGCTGGCCAACGAGGCGCTTTCCCGCGTCAACGAGGACCTGGAGCGCCGCATCGCCGAGCGCACCGAGCAGCTGCGCGCCGCGCTTATCGAGGCGCAGGCCGCCAACAAGGCCAAGGACGAGTTCCTGGTCATCGTCAGCCATGAACTGCGCACGCCGCTGAACGGCATCGTCGGCATGGGCCAGGTGCTGGGCCGCACGTCGCTGACCGACCAGCAGCGGCAGATGGCCGACATCATCAACACCTCGGCCGACCAGTTGCACGGCGTGGTCGCCGACCTGCTGGACACCCTGGACCTCAAGGCCGGGGGGCTGGCGCTCGATCCGAAGCCGACGCCGATCGCGCCGCTGCTGGCCGAGGTCGCGCAAGGCGCGACGGCGAAGGCGCAGGCCAAGGGGCTGGCGTTCCGGCTGGACGCCCCGGCCGACCTCGGGACCGCACGCGTCGACGGCCGCCGGCTGGCGCAGGTGCTGGCCAAGCTCCTCGACAACGCCGTGAAGTTCACCGACGCCGGAGAAGTCACCCTAAGCGCCCACGCGACTGGGGGGAGGTTGGTCTTCGAGGTCGCCGACACCGGCGTCGGCTTCGACGCCGAGACCGCCGGCCGGCTGTTCCACGCTTTCGAACAGGCCGACGCCTCCCTGACCCGTCGCCACGGCGGGCTGGGTCTGGGCCTGGCGATCAGCGCCGGGCTGGTCGGCCTGATGGGCGGAACCCTGACCGCCGAGGGTCGTCCGGACCAGGGCGCGACGTTCCGCGTCAAGATCCCCGCCGCCTAAGACCGCTTCGTCCTCCGACGTGGAAAAAAGAAGGCCGCCTCGGGAGAGGCGGCCTCAAGTCGGCTCCATGGATGGAGCGCGCGACGACCTACGCTGTCGCGCGGAGGGGTTGTTCTTCGACGGTGCGCGCCTCGAACTCGGCCAGGCCGATCTCGTAGGCCTGTTTCAGGCGGGTCACCGCGTCCTTGATGTTCTGTTCGGTGTGGCCGGCCATGACCTGCATCCGGAACCGCGCCTGGCCTTTCGGCACGGCGGGGAACTCGACCAGGTTGGCGATCAGCCCGGCTTCCGGAAGGCGGCGGCTGACGAGGCGCGCGAGGCCCTCGGTGCCGACCTTGACGCAGACGATGGCCGACGGATCGCCGTACACCTCAAAGCCGGCTTCAACGAGCTGGCGACGCAGGCTGAGGACATTCGTCATCAGCTTGTTGCGCAGCGCCGCGCCTTCGGCGGTCTCGATGATCTCGAACGCCTTCAGCACCGTGGCGGCCTGCATCGGGGACAGGGCGTTCGAGAAGGTGCAGGGCGGCGAATAGAACCGCAGGTACTCTTTGATCTCGCGGCTGCGGCAGGCGACGAAGCCGCCGTTCGAGCCGAAGGTCTTGGAGAACGAGCCCATCACCAGGTCGACCTTGCCGAGCATGCCCTGCATGCCGATGTGGCCGCGGCCGTCGGCGCCGAGATTGCCCAGGTCGTGGGCGACATCGACCATCAGGGTGGCGCCGAATTCGTCGCACAGCGACTGCATGGCGGCGATGTCCGGCGTGTCGCTGTCCATCGAATAGAGGGACTCGATCACCACCATGATGCCGTTTTCCTTGTCGGTGGCGCGGATCTTCTCCAGCCACTTGCGGCATTCCCCGACCATGTTGTGGCGGAACAGGTAGATGTTGCGCGTCGCGGCCGAGGCGCCTTCCTGCAGGCAGGTGTGGGCCAGGGCGTCCATGACGATGTGATCGGTCGAGCGCACGAGGCCCTTGATCACGCCGTAGCCCGCGGCCCAGCCGGTCGGGAACAGGATCGCCTCGGGCATGCCGAGGAAGTCGGCGATCTTGCGCTCCAGCAGGCCGGAGTGATGGGTGTTGCCCAGCAGGGCGGCCGAGCCGGCGCTGTGGACCCCGAACTCCTCGATGACGTCCTGGGCGACCTTCTTGATCACCGGACTGGTCGACATCGACAGATAGTCCTGGCTGGCGAAATTCACGCCATGGATCTTGCCGCCGGCGTCGTCGCGGGCGGCGCAGACGGTCGATGGGCTTTCCTCGGTCGAGCGTGAGAACGGCCACAGGCCGTGCTGGCGACGCAGGTTCTGCCAGGCGAAGAAGCCGCCGACCCGATCCTGGAGGTCGGCGCCCTTCGGATAGCGGAAGTCGCGCATGGAGCCGGTCAGAGCCGCAGCCGGCGTATAGTTATTGAATGCTTTCAGCATCTTTACCCCACCATCCCCGTTTCTCGGGTTGTGAGGTTGTTGTACCCGCCATCAGTTATCTTGAGGTGTACGCAAGATATCCGGACTCTTTACATTCGCGGTTAACTGAAGATGACTCTCAGGCGCGCGGCTTGACCGGCGGTTGCGGCTCGAAGTCGGCCAGTTCGACCAGAGCCTCGCGGTTCAGGATGCGCAGCCAGCCCTTCTCGAGCCCAAGCAGGCCCTGACGGCGCAGCTCCTGCAGGGTGCGGTTGACGTGCACGGTGCTGAGGCCGGTGAGGTCGGCGAGAATCTCCTGCGTCAGCGGGAACTGGAACCGGTCGCCGTCGACTGCGTCGACGGCCGCCAGACGCTCGTGGAGTTCCAGGAACAGGTGGGCCATCCGCTCGAGGGCGGTCTGGCGGCCGAGACGCATGATCTGGCTCATCGCCCGCCGTTCGTCCGCCCCGGCCTGGGCCAGCAGCGCCGGCAGCAGGTCGCCGCAGGCCTCGAAGGCGTCCATCCGCAGAAGCGGCCCGGCGTCGATCAACCTGACCGCGGTCAACGCCTGGGTCGTGGTGGTGGCCAGCGGGTGGGGGCGCAGGCAGACGCCGACCCCGTCGCCGGGCAGGACCAGGTCGAAGATCTGTCGCCGGCCGTCGGGGAGATCACGATACCGGCAGGCCCAGCCCGACAGCATATAGCGGGGCCGGCGGGCCGGATCGCCTTCGGTCTGCAGGATGGTCCGGGCGGGGATCGTCTCCACCGTGGCCAACGCATTGACGCGCCGCACGACCTCGGGCGACTGCGCTCCCGCCTGTTGCAGGCGGAGCAGAACAGGTCGCGCGTGGGCGACATCCTTGAATTGAGCTGCTTGCATCACCGTCCTCTGGGGCAAGCGTATCAATCGCAGCGTGCGACACCTCTAACCCAGGTTAAGTCGATCCAAGACTCTTCGTTCCGCAAAGCAGTTCCGCGGCGTCGATGAGGCGGGTCTGGTCCACCGGCTTCTGCAGGCGAGGGACGTCGGCGAAGCGAGGCGGGATCACTTCGGCGTCATAGCCGGTGAAAAACAGGAATGGGACGCCTTCGCTGCACAGGCGGTCGGCGAGCTCGAAGCTCGCTCCCTCGCCGAGGTTCACATCCAAAATCGCGCAATCGGGCGCGCGCGCCATGAGGGCTTCGACCGCGTCGTCGAGGCCTGGATAGGGTCCGGCGATCGCCGCGCCCGCCTCGGCCAGCGCCCGCTGCACGTCTCTGGCGAGGTAGAACTGGTCCTCGACGACCATGATCCGGTGGCCCGAGAGTCGTCCCATCAATCCTCCTCCACGTGCACTTCGCTGGGGGGCGGGTCGGTTCGCAGGATGCTGTCGCCAGGATTCAGCGGGAACTCGATCTCGCACCGTACGCCGCCCGGCCGAAACGCCAGCACGCCGCGGCCGCGCAGCTCGTAAGGCACGCGCTGCTCGATCAATTCGGTTCCGAACCCTTGCCGCCGCGGGGCGGAGGAGGCGATCGCCACGCCGCCTTCCTGCCAGACCAGGCGCAGCCACTCCTTGTCGTCCCGCCGGAACGTCTCCCATCGGACATCGACCCGGCCGGCGCCGGTCGACAAGGCTCCGTACTTCATGGCGTTCACACCGAGCTCGTGCACCGCCAGGGTCAGCACCTCGGCGGCCTTCGGCGGCAGGCGGACGGTGGGTCCGTCGACCAGGACCTGGCTCTCACTGGCGACCTGGGCGAGCAGTTCGTCGCGGACGAGGCCGTCCAGATCGACGCCGCTTCCGGGGACGCGGGTCAGGGCCAGTTGCGTGCGGGCCAGGGCGTCGAGGCGGCCTTGCAGGTGGGAGGAAAAATCCTCGACCGTGTCGCTGGTCTCCCGGGTGGAGGAGGCGATCGAGCGGACAACGGCCAGGGTATTCCGCACGCGGTGCTGCAGCTCGTGCAACAGCACCGCCTGGCGCTCGCGGGACTGCCGCGCCTCGGTGACGTCGGTGGCGATGCCGCCGATCCGCTGCACCCGGCCCTCGTCGTCGAGCAGGGGAAAGTCATGGGCGCGGATCCAGCGCTCGGCGCCGTCGGAAGGACGCTGGATGCGGTACTCGTGCACCGCCGGGAGGCCGCGCCGGACCTCATCCAGCCGGGCCAGCGCCGCCTCGCGGTCCTCCGAGACGATCAGCAGGGCCCACGGGTCGAGGCCGCCCTCGTCGCTCATCGCTCCGCGGCCGGCGCCGTAGACGGTTTCGAACGCCGGGCTGACGTACTCCATGGCCAGCGTCCGAGCGTCCCGGATCCACAGGGCGTCGGAGGACGCTTCGGCGAACTGACGGAATCGCGCCTCGCTGCGGGCACGCTCTTCCGTCTCCTGGTAGTGGGAGATGATGATCGCCGCGGTCTGGGTGAGCACTGCGGCCAGTTCCTGGTCCGCGGGCTCGGGCTCGCGCGGTTCCCTGAAGTAAAATGCGAGGGACCCGACCAGCCGGCCGGAAGCGGTCTCGATGGGGAACGACCAGCATCCCCGGTAATCGTGCGCCTGCGCCAGCCAGAGCCAGTCCTTCCACTGCGGGTCTTCGAGCACATCCGGAGTGATGACCGGCTTGCCGAGGGCGACCGCCAGGCCGCAGGCCACGGACTCCGGCGAGATGACGAAGCCATCGACCGCCTCGGCATAGGCGGGGGACATGCCCGTGACGTGATGCAGACCGCCGGTGGCGTCGTCGACGATGTAGAAGGCGCAGCGGCGGTCGCCCGTGGTCGCCTTCGTGCCGCGGAACAGGGCGCCCAGTGAGGCGGCAAGGTCGCCGCCGTCCATGGCGATCTGGAAGGCTTCTTTCTGGGCCGCCAGCCGAGCCTGGCTCTCTCTGAGGCTCAGCTCGGCGCGCTTGGTCTCGGTGATGTCGCGGAAATAGACGGCGAGGCCGCCGTCGGCGGCGGGGTAGACGCTGATATCGACCCAGTGACCAAGAATGGGGGAGACGGTCTCGGTGCGGACAAGCTGGCGGGTGCGGGCGGCGCGCTGGTGGGCGTCATACGCGGCCGAGCCGACAGCGGCCGGGAACTCGTCCCAGATCGGCTTGCCGAGCAGATCGGCGCGCGAGCGGCCCCACCACTCCTCGGCGCGCCGGTTGACGTAGGCGAACCGCCAGTCGGCATCGACGGCGTAGAAGGCGTCGGAGATGCTCTCCAGGACCTCGCGATGACGCTCCGCCAGGGCCATGACCTCGGATTCAGCCTCGTCGCGACGGCGATTGGCGCGCTTGCCGTCGGTGATGTCGGTGAAGACGATGCAGACCCGCGGCCGCGCCCCGTCGCCGACCCGCGAGGCGTGGACGTCATACCAGCGGCCGGTCGGCTGGTGATGATCCTCGAATCGGATCGACCGCCCCGTCCTGGCGACGGTTCCATAGATGTCGAGCCAGACCGCCTCGTCGCCGGGGCTCAGCTCGCTGCCCAGCCGGCCGGCGGCGTGGGTCAGGCCGGTGTGGCGCTCGAAGGCCGGATTGACGTCGAGGTAGCGGTAGTCCGTGAACGTCCCGGCGCCGTCCTCGATCAGCTCGATGATGCAGAAGCCTTCCGGCATGGTCGCCAGGACCGACCGGTACCGTTCTTCGCTCTGGACCAGGGCGTCGCGGGCCGATGCGACCTGGCGCTCAAGCTCGGCGACGGTTCCGTCCTGCCTCATGGCCCATCAAACGCATGGGCGAGGCGCCGGGGCAATGCATCTCACCCCTTTGTGGGGTGGTCAGGCGGCGCGAGCCGCGAGGCAGGCGCTGATCTTGCCGAGCAGGCGGGGCAGGTCGACGGGCTTGGTGTCGAAGTCGGCGCAGCCGACCTCGACGCTGCGAGCCCGGTCCGTGGCCAGGGCGTGGGCGGTGAGGGCGATGATCGGGATGTTCGCCGTCGATGCGCGGGCCTTGATCAGGGTGGTGGCTTCCCAGCCGTCCATGTCGCCGAGCGCGATGTCCATCAGGATCACGTCCGGGCCCTCGCTCTCGGCCATGGCGACGCCGGACGGGCCGTCAGGCGCGCAGGCGACCTCGAAACCCTGG
>NZ_JBIIGK010000083.1:0-12992 GCF_044236515.1 Phenylobacterium sp. | reverse complement strand
ACGCCGAGCAGGCGCTGGCGGCCGGTTGCGCCTTCGTCAACTGCATCCCGGTGTTCATCGCCTCCGACCCCGCCTGGGCCCGCCGGTTCGCCGCGCACGGGCTGCCGATCATCGGCGACGACATCAAGAGCCAGGTGGGGGCGACCATCGTCCACCGGGTGCTGGCCAACCTGTTCCGCGAGCGCGGCGTCCGGATCGACCGGACCTACCAGCTCAATTTCGGCGGCAACGCCGACTTCAAGAACATGCTGGAGCGCGAGCGGCTGGCCTCGAAGAAGATCTCCAAGACTCAGGCGGTGACGAGCCAGTTCGACGGGCCGGTCGAGGAGAACGACATCCACGTCGGCCCCAGCGACTACGTGCCGTGGCTGACCGACCGCAAGTGGGCGCACATCCGGGTCGAAGGCACGACCTTCGGCGGAGTGCCGCTGAACGTCGAGCTGAAGCTGGAGGTGTGGGACAGCCCGAACTCTGCCGGCATCGTCATCGACGCCGTCCGCTGCGCCAAGCTGGCCCTGGACCGGCGCCAGGCCGGGCCGCTCCTGGGCCCCTCCAGCTATTTCATGAAGAGCCCGCCTGAGCAGTACACCGACCATGAGGCCCACGAGCGCACGGAGCGGTTCATCGCCGAAGGGGTCCGGGCCGCCGCGCCGCGGGTGCGGGCGGCCAAGGTGCGGTTGGCGTCGTGAGCGCCCCCGCGCTCAGCGTCGAGCAGATCCGCAGCCGCGCCGAGGCGCTTGGGCCGTGGTTCCACAACATCGACCTCGGCGGGGTGCCGACCGCGCCGGACCACTTCCTCAACGACTATCCGAACGTGAAGTGGCGGAGGTTCCGGCACGCCATCCCGGAGGACCTGACGGGCCTGACGGTGCTCGATATCGGCTGCAACGCCGGGTTCTACGCCATCGAGATGAAGCGCCGCGGCGCCGATCGGGTGGTCGGGGTCGACTTCGACGACCGCTACCTCGAGCAGGCCCGCTTCGCGGCCGAGGTGAAGGGCCAGGACATCGAGTTCCGTAAACTGAGCGTCTACGACGTGGCCGAGCTTCGGGAGCGGTTCGACATCGTGCTGTTCATGGGCGTGCTCTATCACCTGCGCCACCCGCTGCTGGCGCTGGACCTGATCCGCGACCACGTGGCGCGGGACCTGCTGGTCTATCAGTCGATGCAGCGCGGCTCGCCGGAACAGCCTCCGGTGCGCGCCAACTACGACTTCTTCGAACAGGATCACTTCAAGGCGCCCGGCTATCCGAAGATGCACTTCGTCGAGCACGAGTACGCCGGCGACTGGACGAACTGGTGGATCCCGAACGCCGCGTGCTCGGCGGCGATGCTGCGCAGCGCCGGGTTCGAGATCCTGGAGCATCCGGAGGAAGAGGTCTTCGTCTGCCGCGTGACCAAGCGGCCGAAGCCCTGGGGCGCGGTCTATCCCGCCAAACCGCGCCTCAACGGCGACGGAAGGAGCCAACCGTGATCGAGGCAGTGAAGATCTGGAACGAGCCCAACAACAAGTCGCACTGGGACCCGAACCTCGATCCTGAGTGGGACCTGTTCGCCCGGATGACGCGGCTCGCCGGCGAGGCGATCGCGGCGGAGAACCCGAACCTGACGCGGGTGCTGGGCGGGATGAGCCCGATCGATCCGCACTTCGTCCGCCGCTTGGCGGACAAGGGCGCGCTGGACCACGTGGACGTGGTGGCGGTGCACGGCTTTCCCCTCGACTGGAACCTGTGGGCCATCGACGAGTGGCCGGCCAAGATCGCGGAGATCGAGGCCGTCACCGACAAACCGATATGGGTCACCGAGGTCGGTGTGTCGTCGTTCGGCTCGGAGGAGGTGCAGGCCTGGGGTGTGAAGAAGACCGCCGACCTGCTGATCGGCCGGGTCCCGCGGCTTCACTGGTACTCGCTCTACGACCTGCCGAAGACCTGGGAAGCCACCACCCGGCACAAGGAGGCCGAGGGCTCGTCCTACTATCGGCATTTCCACATGGGGCTGCTGCGCGAGGACGGGACGCCGAAGCCCGGTCTGGCGGCCTATGCGCCCTACGCGGCGCAGATGGGACTCTGCCAGTGGTTCCACTTCGAGGACCATCGGCTGGACGAGGCCGTCGCCTGGATGAAGCGGCTCGGCGTCCGGCACCTGCGCACGGGCCTCTCGTGGGCCGACAGCTTCCGGCCGGACGCGCTGGCCTGGTTCGACCGGCAGATGGCGGCGCTGGAGGATTTCGAGGTCACCGCCACCTTCTGCTTCACCCCGGAGCACCGCGGGATCGAGCCCCACCACACGAGCCCGCCGCAGGCCGCGGAAGATTTCGCCGAGTTCTGCGCGACGATGGTCCGCCGCTATGCCCCGGCCCGCGCCGTCCGAACGGCCGAAGCCGCCGAGTAGCGCGATGGAGCCGTGGCGGCCGAACCTCGACTGGATCACCGAGGACCTTGCCGTCGGCGGCAGCTTCCCGGCCGAGCGGGCGACAACCCTCGCCTTGAGGCACGGGATCGGGGCGGTCATCGACGTGCGGGTCGAGGTCTGCGACGACCCCGAGGAAATGGCCGCCTGCGGGCTGCACTTCCTGCACCTGCCCACGGAGGACATGTGCGGGGTGAGCCAGCCGCTGCTGGATGCGGGCGTCGCGTTCGCGCGGCGGATGCGCGCCGAAGGGCGGCGGGTGCTGATCCATTGCGAGCACGGCATCGGCCGCTCGCCGACTGTGGCGCTGTGCGTGCTGGCCGATCGGGGAGTCGCGCCGCTGGCGGCGCTGACGCTGGCCAAGGACGCGCGGGAACTGGTGTCGCCGAGCGAGGACCAGTATGCGGCCTGGGCGTCCTGGCTACGACGCAACACGCCCGCCGCGGCCGTCCCGAGCTATCATGAGTTCGGCTGCGTCGCGTACCGCCACCTCGCCGCGCCCGCCTAGATGCTGGTCTATGGCGATCATTGGCGGGTCTTCCGTCCAGAGGATCGCCTGGCTGAGCTTGGGCGGGCTCTTGCGGACGGCGAGCCGGAGCATCTTACCCGGGCGCTGATCGACGCGGGCGAACTGGCCCAGGCTTTGGCCGACGCCGAGACGGCGGGATCGGGCATCGACGATGTGACGCCGCTGCAGTGCGCCGCGATGGAGCTGTGCACCTCGCTCGCCCGCCGGCGGTTCTGTAAGGCGGGCGACGGCGACGCGGAACTCGCCACCCTGGCCCGGCGCCCCCTGCCCGCTGAGGTCCGCGGCAAGCTGGCGGAAGGCTATGCCTTCTACGGCGTGACGCCGGAGGCCTATGCCGCCGCCGCCCGAGCCCACGCCTGGGCGAGCCCCCCGCTCGTCATAGGTCTGAGGTCGATCGGCACGAGCCTTGCGGCGACGGTGGCGGCGGTCACCGGCGGGCGCGCGATCTCGCTGCGCCCGCGCGGTCATCCGTTCGACCGGACGATCGTCGCGTCAGACCGACTCAAGTCCCGGCTGCGCGACCATTCCGGGCCGTTCGCCATCGTCGACGAAGGCCCGGGCCTGTCGGGCAGCTCGTTCGGCGCGGTCGCCGACCTGCTCGAGGCGCTGGGCGTTGCGCCGGAGCGGGTTGTCTTCATGCCGAGCCACGACGGGGAGCCAGGGCCTCAGGCCAGCCCGCGCCACCGGGTCCGTTGGGGCGCGGTGACGAAGGTCCACCGCACCCTCGACGACCTGCTGGCTGAGGCGCCGATCGCCGAGATGTTCGCGGATCTCATCGGCGAGGCGGTGCGGGTCGAGGACCTCAGCGGCGGCGCCTGGCGCCGGGACCTGCCCGAGCCCCTCTGGCCGCCGGTCTTCCCCGGTCAGGAGCGGCGCAAGTTCCGGCTGACGAGCCGGCACGGCGTGTTCCTGGCGCGGTTCGCGGGTCTCGGCGGGGTCGGCGAGGAGAAGTTCGAGACGGCCGCACGCTTGGCCGGCGCCGGTTACACGGCCGAACCGCTCGCCTTTCGCCACGGCTTTCTTCTGGAGCGGTGGCTGGGCGGCCAGCCCTGGCGCGCAGGCCCGCCGCCGGGCCTGGCGGACTACCTCGCCTTTCGGGCCCGCGAACTGCCGGCCGGGGACCGCGCCGGCGCCAACCACCGGGCGCTCCGCGAGATGGCCGCCCACAACGCCACCGAGCTGTGCGGCGCAGAAGCCGGGTTGCAGCTTGGCGAGCGGCTGGAGGCGCTGTTCGCCGCGGCCGCGGCACCCCGGCCGATCCGCATCGACGGCCGCCTCCACGCCTGGGAATGGCGGCGGACGCCCGGCGGCCGTGTCGTCAAGACCGACGCCCTCGACCACGCCGAGGCCCACGACCTGATCGGCCCGCAGGACGTCGCCTGGGATATCGCCGGAGCGGCGGTGGAATTCGGGCTGTCCGACGCGGAGACGGCTCGGCTGGCCCGCGCCGTCGGCGAGGCTAGCGGCGCGCGTGTCGATCCAGCATCGGTCGAGGTGATGGGGATCTGCTACGCCGCCTTCCAGGGCGGGCTCTGGTCGCTTGCCGAGACCCAGAGCGACCCGCGCGAAGCGGCGCGGATCCGCGCCCATCGCCGCCGCTACGCCGCCCACCTCGAAACCGCCGCCGGTGTCACCGATCCGGCCGTCCGGAGGCGCGCCCGTGCCTGACCCGCCATCCAGCCCAACCGTCCCACCGCCCCAGCCGGACGGACTGAACACCGCCCTCGCCCGGAACATCCAGGCGCTGCAGGCCAGGCGGGCCGCGGAAGAAGCGCACGCCGGGTTCTCCGACCGGCTGTCCGAGCGGGTCACCGCGTTCGCCGGCAGCATGACCTTCGTCTGGGTGCACCTTGCCATCGTGGCGGCGTGGGTGGCGGTGAACATCGGCCTCGTGCCGGCGATCCCGCGTTTCGACCGGACGTTCGTGATCCTCGCGACCGTCGCGTCGGTGGAGGCGATCTTCCTCTCGACCTTCGTCCTGATCAGCCAGAACCGCGCCGCGGCGGCGGCGGACCGGCGGGCGGACCTCGACCTGCAGGTCAACCTGCTGGCCGAGCACGAGATCACGCGGCTGATCTCGCTGACCTCGCGAATTGCCGAACACCTGGGAGTCGCCGACGACCTGTCCCGGGAGGTGGCCGAGCTCGAGCGCGACATCGCCCCCGAAGCGGTCCTCGACGAGTTGCAGGCGGCGAAGGCGCCCCCGGACTAGTTCAGTCAGGGGCGCTTGACGAGGTGCGGCGGACGCCGCGCTATGTCGGCCGAGGGGTCAGCCCGGGGAACGCAATGAACTGCTGTCGTCCGCTGCGCCTGGCCGGGCTGTTCACCCTGGGCATCCTAACCTGCGGGGCTGACGCACCAAGGGTTCACCGGCTGGAGCCGACCGTGACGACAGTGCACCGGGGCTATTTCTCGGCCGAGGTGACGCCGGCCCTACGCATCGCCTCGGGCGACATCGTCGACATCGAGACCCTGATCACCAACACGCCTGAGGGGCTGGAGCGGATGGGCCTGCCGCCCGCCGAGGTGCAGCAGAGTCTGCGCGACATCACCGCCAAGGTCCCGCGCACCTTGGCCGGCCACATCCTGACCGGCCCAATCCATGTGGAGGGCGCAAAGCCGGGGATGGTGCTGGAGGTGCGGATCCTGTCGGTCGAGCCGGCGATCCCCTACGGCTATTTCTCGTGCAGCGCGGAATACACGCTGGTCACCGCCAACTGCGAGGCGCCGAAGGACCGGATCGTCCCGCTGGACCTGAAACGGCGGGTGGTCCGGCCCATGCCGGGGGTCGAGATCCCCCTGCGGCCGTTCTTCGGCATCATCGGGGTCTCGCCGCCGCCCTCGGCCGGGCGACGCAGCAGCCTGCCGCCCGACAATCACGGCGGCAACATGGACATCAAGGACCTGGTCCCCGGCGCCAAGGTGTTCCTGCCGGTGTTCGTCGAGGGCGGAAACGTCTCGATCGGCGACGGCCATGCGGCGCAGGGCGACGGCGAGGTCGGCGGCACGGCGGTCGAGACTTCGCTGCGCGGCCGGGTGCAGATCATCCTGCACCGCGACCGGACCCTGAAGTGGCCGCGGATCGAGACCCCGACTTATCATGCCACCTTCGGCGCGGACGCCGACCTGATGACCGCGACCCGGATCGCGGTGGACGAGATGACCACGATGCTGATGGAGCGCGGCTACAGCCGGTCGGACGCCAACATGCTGACGGGCCTGGCCGCCGACCTGAAGATGAGCGAGGTCGTCGACCGCAACATGGGCGTCTACATGACCATTCCGAAGAGCGTGTTCGTCGCGCCGTGACTTCGGGCTACGAGTGTCCACCTGAGAAGAAGCGGGGGAATGAGTCGGCATGACGGACGCGGCATTGACGCGCGACAGCTATGCCGCGTTCCGGTCGATCACGACGCGTTGGATGGACAACGACGCCTACCGGCACGTCAACAACGTCGTCTACTACTCGTTCTTCGATACCGCGGTGAATGCCCTGCTGATCGAGGCGGGGCTTCTCGACATCGCCGAGAGTCCGGCGATCGGCCTGGTAGTCGAAACCACGTGCCGCTACCTGGCGCCGATCGCCTTCCCGGACCGGGTGGACGCGGGCGTGCGGGTGAGCAAGCTCGGCACGTCGAGTGTCCGTTACGAGATCGGCCTGTTCCGCAATGACGAGCCGGCGCCGTCGGCGGAGGGCTATTTCGTCCATGTCTACGTCGATCGGGCGAGCAATCGGAGCTGTCCGATCCCCGCGGCGACCCGGGCTTTCCTCGAGACCCTGATGGTCGGCGGCGCCGCCGACCGAGCCGCCTCTTGCGGAGACTGATGCGATGAAGACCCGGGCCGCCATCCTTCGCGCCATGGGCGTCGCGCCGCCCTATGCCGACAGCCGTCCGCTGACCATCGAGACCGTCGAGCTGGCCCCGCCGGGGCCGGGCGAGGTGCTGGTGCGGATCAAGGCGGCGGGGTTGTGCCATTCGGACCTGTCGGTGATCGACGGGGCCCGGCCGCGGCCGCTGCCCATGGCGCTCGGCCACGAGGCGGCGGGCGTGGTCGAGACGCTGGGGCCCGAGGTCGAGGACTTGGCCGTCGGCGATCACGTGGTGATGGTGTTCATGCCAAGCTGCGGCCACTGCACGCCCTGCGCCGAAGGCCGGCCGGCCCTGTGCGAGCCCGGCGCGGTCGCCAACCGCAACGGCGAGCTGCTGCGCGGCGGCACGCGGATCAGCCTGAACGGCGCGCCCGTGCACCACCATCTCGGCTGCTCGGCCTTCGCCGAGCACGCCGTGGTCTCACGCCGCTCGCTCGTGCGGATCGACCGGGAGCTGTCGTTCGAGGACGCCGCCCTGTTCGGCTGCGCCGTGCTGACCGGGGTCGGCGCGGTGGTGAACACGGCGCGGGTGCGGCCGGGCGAGACCGTGGCGGTGGTCGGACTGGGCGGCGTGGGGCTGGCGTCAGTGTTGGGCGCGGCGGCGGCGGGCGCCTCACAGGTGATCGCCGTCGACGTCTCGGCCGAGAAGCTGGAGATCGCCGCGCGCCTGGGGGCGACGGCGACGTTCGACGCCCGCGACCCGGACACGGCGGCCAAGGTGCGGGAACAGACGCGGGGCGGCGTCGACTACGCGATCGAAATGGCCGGGTCGATCGACGCCCTGGACGCGGCCGTGCGCATGACCCGGCGCGGCGGCGCCACCGTCACCGCCGGCCTGCCGCCGCCGGGCCGGACCCTGCCGCTCGACATCGTCGGCCTGGTCGCCGAGGAGCGGTCGGTGCGCGGCAGCTACATCGGCAGCTGCGTGCCGGTGCGCGACCTGCCGGCCTATGTGGCGCTCTATCGGGCCGGCCGGCTGCCGATCGACCGGCTGATGTCCGGAGCGCTGACCCTGGACGAGATCAACACCGGCTTCGACCGCCTGCGAGAGGGCAAGGCCGTGCGGCAAGTGGTGCGGTTCGACTGAGGGCGCCCCGAGCGCCTATTCCCACTCGATGGTGCCCGGCGGCTTGGAGGTCACGTCGTAGACGACGCGGTTGACGCCGCGGACCTCGTTGATGATCCGGGTCGCGCAGCGCGACAGGACTTCCCACGGGAATTCGAAGAAATCGGCGGTCATCCCGTCGGTCGAGGTGACGGCGCGCAGGGCCAGGACGTTTTCGTAGGTGCGGGCGTCGCCCATGACGCCGACCGTCTTCACCGGCAGCAGAACGGCGAAGGCCTGCCAGATGGTGTCGTAGAGGCCGGCCTTGCGGATTTCCTCGAGATAGATGGCGTCGGCGGCCTGCAGCACGGCGACCTTCTCGCGGGTGATCTCGCCGGGGATGCGGATGGCGAGGCCGGGGCCCGGGAACGGGTGGCGTCCGACGAAGGCCGGCGGCAGACCGAGCTCGACGCCCAGGGCGCGGACCTCATCCTTGAACAGCTCGCGCAGCGGCTCGACCAGCTTCAGCTTCATGTAGTCCGGCAGACCGCCGACGTTGTGGTGGCTTTTGATCACCGCCGAGGGGCCGCCGCTGGCCGAGATGCTTTCGATGACGTCGGGATAGAGCGTGCCCTGGGCGAGGAACTGCGCGCCCTCGATCTTGGCGCTCTCCTTGTCGAAGACGTCGATGAACAGGCGGCCGATGGTCTTGCGCTTGGTCTCCGGGTCGCTGACGCCGGCCAGCTCTCCGAGGAAAAGATCAGACGCATCAACGTGTACCAGCGGGATATTGTAGTGGTCCCGGAACATGGTGACGACCTGCTGGCCCTCGTCCTTGCGCAGCAGGCCGGTGTCGACGAAGACGCAGGTCAGCTGGTCGCCGATGGCCTCGTGGATCAGGACGGCGGCGACGGAGCTGTCGACGCCGCCGGAGAGGCCGCAGATCACCTTGGCGTCGCCGACCTGGGCGCGGATCTTGGCGATCTGCTCCTGGCGATAGGAGGCCATGGTCCAGTCACCCTTCAGGCCGGCGATCCGGTGGGTGAAGTTGCGCAGGATCAGGGCGCCGCGCGGGGTGTGGGCGACCTCCGGGTGGAACTGGATGCCGTAGAAGCGGCGGCCCTCGTCGGCGATGATCGCATAGGGGCTGCCTTCCGAGACGGCGACGGTCTCGAAACCGGGCGGCAGGGCGGTGACCTTGTCGCCGTGGCTCATCCAGACGGTTTCGGAATGGCCGAGGTCGCCGAGGCCCTCGACCAGCGGGCTTTCCCGGACGATCTCGATCTCGGCGCGGCCGAACTCGCGGGTCGTGCCGGGCTCGACCCGGCCGCCGAGCTCGGCGCACATGGTCTGCTCGCCGTAGCAGATGCCGAGCACCGGCACGCCGGCCTCGAACACCTTCTTCGACACCGCCGGGCTCTCGGCCTCATGCACGCTGGCCGGGCCCCCGGAGAGGATGATCGCCTTGGGACCGAAGGCCTCCAGCGTCTCGTCGATGCGGTCGTAGGGATGGATCTCGCAATAGACCCCGCTCTCGCGCAGCCGCCGGGCGATCAGCTGGGTCACCTGGCTGCCGAAGTCGACGATGAGGACGCGTTCGTGGGCGGTGCTGGTCATGGGGCTCCGTTAGCGAGGTTTCTCGAGGACGGCGACGAAAAAGCCGTCCGTTCCGCTGGCGTGGGGGGAAAGGCGTAGGAAGCCGTCGGGGGTCAGCCGAGGCGCAAGGTCGGGGTGGTCGGTCGCGGGCCGGATGCAGAAGCCCGGATGGCGGTCGAGGAAGGCGGCGACGCGGTCCTCGTTCTCCTCCGGCAGGATCGAACAGGTGACGTAGACGAGACGGCCGCCTGGCTTCGCGAAGCGGGCGCCGTCGTCGAGGACTCCGTCCTGGTCGGCCTGGCGACGGGCCAGGGCCTCCGGCGTCAGCCGCCACTTGGTGTCGGGATGGCGCCGCCAGGAGCCGGTCCCGGTGCAGGGGGCGTCGATGAACACGACGTCCATGCGGCCCTCGAGATCGCTGGTCTTAGACTTCGGGGGGCGGACCTGAAGGTTGCGGACGCCGGCTCGCTCGGCCCGCCGGGCGGTGTCGGCCAAACGGCGGGCGTCGGCGTCGTAGGCGTAGATCTGGCCGCTGGCGCCCATGGCCGCGGCAATCGCCAGGGTCTTGCCGCCGCCGCCGGCGCAAAGGTCGAGGATCTGCTTGCCTTTGACCTCGCCAGCCGCGGAAGCGGCGATCTGCGAGCCGAGATCCTGGACCTCGAACCAGCCCTTCTCGAACTCGGGCGTCGCTTCGACCGCGCCGGACCGCTGGGCGGGATCGGGCGCGGCGAGACGGAGGGCGTCAGGCAGAAGGCCCGCCGGCGCGACACCCAGCGGAGCCAGGGCCTGCAGGGCGCGGTCGGGATCGGTCTTCAGGCGATTGACGCGCAGGTCGACCGGGGCGCGCTGGGCGAGAGCCTCGCCCTCCCCCACGCGGCCGTCGCCAAAGGCGCGGGCCAGGGAGGCGTCGAGCCAGTCGGGGTAGTCGCCGCGCACGTCGGGGCCGGCGTCGGTCAGCGGCCGCGGGCTTTGCAGGGCCGCGCGCTCGGTTTCGGTCAGGGGGCCGGGGCCGTGCGGCGTCTCGGCGGCCGCCTCGTCGATCCGCTCGACGGGCCAGTCCCACGCAAAGCGCAGGGCCCCGAGGGCGGCGGCCCGCGGCGTCTCATCCCCCATTCGCCAGGCGAGCGAGCGGCGGCGGCGCAGGGCGTCGAGGACCAGACCGGAGATGAAGGCGCGGTCCTTTGAGCCGGCATAGCGTGCCGCGTCGCTCCAGGCCTTGAGGGCCAGCCGGACCGGGCGGCCGTGCGTCTCGATCTCGGAGAGGACCTCGATGGCCGCGGCCAGGCGTCCGCCGTCCCGCATCAGCTCACCGGAACAGGGCGACGATCACCAGGATCAGCCCCACCAGGGAAATCGCCCACACCAACGAGCGGATGCGCGGGATGCCGGCGGCGTAGATCGGCACATAGATCGCCCGGCAGGCGACGTAGAGCCCGGCGCCCCACAGAGTCAGCTCGCCGGTCTTGCCCATCAGCACGGCGGCCAGCACCGCCGTGGCGAACAATGGGAAGGTCTCCTGGAAGTTGCGGAAGGCGCGGTCCAGGCGGGCGGCGACGCCGGTGATCGGCATCGGCGTGTCGCGCGGGCCAGCCGCCCACTTCAGGTTCTGCTGGCGACGGGCGGCGACGGCGGCCCAGGCGAGCTGGACCAGCCCGATGACGACGGCGGCGGCGAGCAGCTTCAGTTCGACGACGTCGCTCATCGGGCGGCTCCTTCAGACGGCGCTCGGATAGTTCGGCGCCTCTCGGGTGATCATCACGTCGTGGACATGGCTTTCGCGCAGGCCGGCGCCGGTGATGCGGATGAACCGGGCCCGCTCGCGGAACTCGACCAGGTTGGCCGCGCCGACGTAGCCCATGGCGGCCCGCAGGCCGCCGACCATCTGGTGCAGGATCGGGGCGATCGGGCCCTTGTACGGCACCTGGCCCTCGATCCCCTCGGGAACGAGCTTGAGCGCGTCCTTGACGTCCTTCTGGAAGTAGCGGTCGGCGGACCCCTGCCCCATGGCGCCCAGCGAGCCCATGCCGCGATAGGCCTTGTAGGAGCGGCCCTGATACAGGAACACCTCGCCGGGACCTTCGTCGACGCCGGCGAACACCGAGCCCATCATGGCCACCGAGGCGCCCATGGCGAGCGCCTTGGCGAGGTCGCCAGAGTACTTGATGCCGCCGTCGGCGATGATCGGCACGTCGGCGGCGAGGCCGGCGCGCACGGCGTCAGCGATGGCCGTCAGCTGCGGAACGCCGACGCCGGCGACGATGCGGGTGGTGCAGATCGAGCCGGGACCGATGCCGACCTTCACGGCGTCGGCGCCGGCGTCGATCAGCGCCCGGGCGCCGTCATAGGTGGCGACGTTGCCGGCGACGACCTGGACGCGGTTGGTCTCGCGCTTCACCCGGTCGACGGCCTTGGCGACGTCGGCGTTGTGGCCGTGGGCGGTGTCGATGACGATGACGTCGACGCCGGCCTCGACCAGGGCCATGGAGCGCTCGAACCCGGCGTCGCCGACGGTGGTGGCGGCGCCGACCAGCAGGCGGCCTTGCGCATCCTTGGCGGCGTGCGGATGGGCCTGGGACTTCTCCATGTCCTTGACGGTGATCAGGCCGACCGCGCGGTCCTGATCATCGACGACGATCAGCCGCTCGATCTTGTGGCGGCGCAGGAGTTCGCGGGCCTCGGCCTGGGCGACGCCTTCCTTGACGGTGACCAGGTTGTCGGAGGTCATCAGCGCCTTGGCCGGAACGTCGTCGCGGCTCTCGAAGCGCATGTCGCGGTTGGTCAGGATGCCGCAAAGCTTGCCGCCGCTGTCGACCACGGGGAAGCCCGAGATCTTGCGACGCGCCTTGATCTGGCGGACCTCGCTGAGCGGCGTGTCGGGATGGATGGTCAGCGGATTGATGACCATGCCGCTTTCGTAGCGCTTGACCTCGCGCACGTGGTCGGCCTGCTCCTCCACCGTCAGATTGCGGTGCAGGATCCCCATGCCGCCAGCCTGGGCCATGGCGATAGCCAGGCGGCTTTCCGTGACCGTGTCCATGGCGGCGGACACGAGCGGGATGTTCAGCTTGATATCTCGCGTGAACCGGGTGGCGACGTCGACCTGGGTCGGCATAACCTCGGACGGGCCGGGTTCGAGCAAAACATCGTCGAAGGTGAGCCCTTCGCGAATCTCCATTGAGACACCTCGTTTTGCGGCGCGGGTATACGCGGGCCGGCCGTCCGGCCGCAAGGCCCCCGCTGCAAAAAGGCCGAGCGGACGGGCGTCAGCGACCCTTGAACCCGGTGGCCACCAGGAAGACCTCGGAGCTGTCCTGACGGCTGGCCTTCGGCTTGACGTTGCGGACCTTGGCGAAGTGCTTGTTGAGGCCGGCGATCAGTTGATCGGTGCCGCCGCCCTGGAAGGCCTTAGCGACGAAGCTCCCGCCCGGTTTCAGCACCTCGACGGCGAAGTCGCGCGCCGCTTCGATCAGGCCGACGATGCGCAGGTGATCGGTTTCGCGGTGGCCGACGGTGTTCGGGGCCATGTCGGAGAGGACGACGTC
>NZ_JBIIGK010000228.1:0-3460 GCF_044236515.1 Phenylobacterium sp. | reverse complement strand
GGCCGCAACTATGAAGGCGGCGTCGCCGTCGGCGGCCCGATCGTTCAGGACAAGCTCGGTTTCCGGGTCAGCGCCTGGACCCGTCGCGACGGCGGCTGGATCGACCGCGTCGACAACGCCAGCATCGGCGCGGCCAACCCGCGCGGCGTCGTCACCGACGCCAACGCCAACACCGGCAAGGTCACCGTCCTGCGCGGCGCCCTGGCGTTCGCCCCGACCGAAGCGTTGTTGATCACCCCGTCGGTGCAGTTCCAGAAGCGCTCGACCAAGGACAATGACACCTTCTTCGAAGGCATCTCGGACCGCGAGGACGGCGTCTTCCGCAAGTCCAGTCCCGAGTACCGCGGCAGCAATGACAAGTTCGTCCTGCCGGCCCTGAACATCCAGTACGACTTCGGCGCCGCGAAGCTGATCTCGAACACCAGCTACTTCAAGCGCAACAACACCACCGGCTACGACGGCACGATCTACAACCTGTCGTACTATCAGAGCCTCTATCTGGACGAATTCGGCGACACCGCGCCGCTGTACCCGTTCCTGACCCCGACCGGCATCAACCAGGACCTGCCGTACTATCTCAGCCCGGCCGTGGTCACGAACCGCCAGCGCAACTTCACCCAGGAAGTGCGCCTGCAGAACTCCAACCCGGACGACCGCCTGACCTGGGTGGCCGGGGTGTTCTACCAGAAGAACAAGCAGACCAGCATCGAGGAGCTGGTCGAGCCGGCGACCGAGACCCTGTTCCCGTTCGCCTTCGGCATGACCATCGAAGAGTACTTCGGCTACCCCTTCTATGGTCAGGACAGCTACATCGCCGACACCCGCGCCAAGGAAAGCCAGCTCGCCGGCTTCGTCGACCTGACCTACGCGGTCACCGACCGGCTGAAGGTCACCGCCGGCGCCCGCTACGCCAAGACCAAGTTCTCGTTCGTCAACTTCGCCGATGGCTCCCAGAACGGCGAGCGCACCGGCGGCCAGGGCAAGGCGAGCGAGACGCCGTTCACGCCCAAGCTCGGCCTGTCGTTCCAGGCCGATCCGGACAACCTCTACTACCTGACCTGGGCCAAGGGCTTCCGGGTCGGCGGCGCCAACCCGCCGGTGCCGGTCGACGTGTGTCGCGTCAGCCTCGAGGCGTTCGGCCTGACCGGCGCGCCCGACAGCTATGACAGCGACACGGTCACCAGCTGGGAGCTCGGCTCGAAGAACCGCTTCGCCGATGGCCGGCTGCAGGTCGCCGCCTCGATCTACCACATCAAGTGGAAGGGCATTCAGCAGGGCGTGACCCTGCCGAGCTGCGCCATCCAGTTCACCGACAACCTCGGCAACGCCCGTTCGCAGGGCTTCGACCTCCAGGCGACCTTCCGCCCGGTCGACGGCCTGACCATCGACGGCTCCGTCGGCTACACCGACGCCGAGTACACCTCGACGACCCAGTTCGCCGCCAACCGGATCATCGTCTCCAAGGGCAACTCCCTCGGCAACGCGCCGTGGACCGCCGCCCTCGGGGCCCAGTACGACTTCCAGGCGATGGGCCGCGACCTCTTCGTGCGCGGCGACTGGCAGTACACCAACAAGCGCTCGGACCTGGTGCCCAACCAGGATCCGCGCAATCGGGGCTTCGATCCCGAGCTCACCACCCCCGACGCCCGCAGCTTCATCAGCCTGCGCGGCGGCGTGGAGCTCGGCGAGGCGACCCTCGCCCTGTTCGTCGACAATCTCCTCGACAAGGCGCCGCTGGTCACGCGCGGCCACTCCGACACCGACACCGTGCTGTTCACCCAGAGCACCGTCCGTCCGCGGACGATCGGCCTGACCTTCACCTACCGCCGCTAAATCCGGCGAAGAGACGGCGACGCCTCCTCCGCCTGGCGGGGGAGGCGTTTTGCTGTGCGGGCCTCCCTGATTCCGCGCGCCGACGGCTCCGCGAGATATCCGCCGCCCGCCACATCATCTGACACAGCGGGCCTCTGTGGGAGGGCTCAACCTGAGCAATTATCAAGCGCTTGCTTGATAATTTGCGGACGGTCAGTGTGATCACTGATGTCAATCTGCTCGGAGAGAGTGCCTGGAGGAAAAGGCGCCAAAACTGTGATCGAAGAATAACCGCTTCGACTTTGGTCTTATTGTTCGCCCGATCGGCCGCGCCGCTAATGCCCTGAACTATCTATTAAATGGGGGAAGTGGATATGAACGGTTGGACGTCGCGTAAGCTCGTGAAGATCGCCCGTGTCGTTGACGAGGCCGGGGTCAAACCTCGCCGTCATCTGGCGATTATTCCTCTCACCGTCGGTTGCGTGCTGGCCTATCCGGCCGCGTCCATGGCCCAGCAGGCGGCCCCAACCGCCCTGGGCGAAGTGGTCGTCACCGCCACCCGCCAGGAGCAGGCCCTCTCGCGGGTGCCGCAGAGCGTCGCGGTCCTAAGCAATGACGCCATGACCGAGCTGTCGATCAAGAACGTCGGCGACGTCGTCCAGTGGACGCCCGGCGTCACCTTCCGCAGCCTCGGCGACGCCGGCGGCGGCAGCATCGCTATCCGGGGCGTCGCCTCGTCGGTCGGGCCGGCCACCACCGGCGTCTACATCGGCGACGTACCGATCCACCTGCGCCAGGTCGCCTACTAAGCCAGCGCCGTCTATCCGGAAGTCTTCGATCTCGAGCGCGTCGAGGTGCTGCGCGGTCCCCAGGGCACCCTGTTCGGGGCCAGTTCGATGGGCGGCGCGCTGCGCTACATCCCGCGCGAGGCCAGCCTGCGGAACTACTCCGTCTATGCTCGCGGCGAGCTCAACACCGTGCAGCACGGCGGCCAGGGCGGCGAGGCTGGCGTCGCCGTCGGCGGCCCGATCATCGAGGACGTGCTCGGCTTCCGGGCCAGCGCCTTCTTCCGCCGAGACCCGGGCTTCATCGACCTGATCAGCGTGCCTTCCGCCACCGTGGTCGACCGCACCGGATCGCGCGGTCCGATCGAGGGCGCTGGCGGCTCGATCGTCGCCACCGCGCCGACCAGCGTCTACGACAAGGACGCCAATCGCAGCGACGTCTGGGCCTTCCAAGGCTCGCTGAACTTCCAGCCGAGCGAGAACGTCCGCGCCAAGCCGTCGGTCCTCTACCAGACCCGCGACGTGAACTACGCCGGCGATTCCATCGACCTGCCGTTCTCCGACAGCTCCAGCGGCAAGTTCAACGCCATGTGGTTCAGCGGCGCCGCGCCGACGGCCCAGAACGGCTATCTCCAGCTCGTCCGCCCCGACGGCAAGGGCGGCAAGGACAAGCTTGCCGTCGTCACCCTGCCGATCGAAGTCGATGTCGGCCCGGTCACGCTCTATTCGACCACCGGCTACGTCTACAACAAGCGCGACTACACGCTCGACTTCACGCTCGGCAACATGACCGTCTACGGCTCGCTGCCGTGGGTGCCGGCTGGCGGCCGGGTGTCCAACTGGAACATCGACACCCAGAAGAG
>NZ_JBIIGK010000227.1:0-3464 GCF_044236515.1 Phenylobacterium sp. | reverse complement strand
GCGACGACGTGCGCGTCCCAGATCTTGTCGTAGAGTGTCTTGCCCGGCATGCGCTGCATGTAGGTCCGAGGGGCGCCGCCCGTCTAGTGGCGCCGCGCCGCAGAAGAGGAAGCGTGGCCTTGCCGATACAGGATCTGGCGACCCGCTCCGGCGGCTGTCTCTGCGGCCAGGTGCGCTACGAGGCGCGCGGCGCGCCGGTCAATGTCCGCGCCTGCCATTGCCGCCTGTGCCAGAGGGCGACGGGCCAGCCGTTCTACGCCCGGGTGCTGTTCCGCGCGGAGGATCTCGACGTCACCGGCGACTATGGGCGCTATCCGTCGTCCGAGCACCTCGATCGCGGTTTTTGCCGCACCTGCGGGACCACCCTGTTCTCGATCCGCCACGCGGCCGGCCTGATGTCCGTGGCGCTCGCTTCGCTCGACGAGCCCGACGCCTTCCGCCCGGAGGAACACATCTGGCTGTGCAGCAAGCTGGCGTGGGTCTGCGTCGAAGAGGGTGTCGATGAATACCCCGAGGCGGCGCCGGCCTAGGTCCCAACGCAAAAAGGCCGCGGAGCGCTGAGCCCCGCGGCCTTTTCGAAAGCCTGTCGCCGTCCGCTTACTTGCGGGTGAAGGCGCCGAACTTGGCGTTGAAGCGCGACACGCGGCCGCCGCGGTCCAGCATCTGGTGGCCGCCGCCGGTCCACGCCGGGTGGGTCTTCGGGTCGATGTCCAGGTTCAGGGTCGCGCCTTCCTTCCCGTAGGTGGAGCGCGTCTGGTAGCTGGAGCCGTCCGTCATCACCACGGTGATGAAGTGGTAGTCCGGGTGAGTGTCTTGTTTCATCGCGCGGGCGCCTGACGTAAAGGAGCGGCCAAAGTTGGAAGGCCCCCGCGAAGGGGCCGTAAAAACGAAGCCGGGCGTATAGCCGAAAGCCCGCGCCAATTGCAAGGTGTGACCGCGTATGAGCGACCAGACGTCCGAAGCCGAGCCTGAGGGACGGCCGAGCGTCGGCGCCGAACTGGTCCAGACTCTCGCCGCCGAGGGCGGCCGCCGGGAGAAGAGCCGCAACCTGAAGCCCCTGGCCCGGCTGCTTCCCTTCGCCCGCCGGCATGTGGCGGACGCGGCCCTGGCGGCGGTGTTCCTGGTCTTCACCGCTTCGGCGACCCTCGGCCTGTCTGGCGCCCTGCGCCTGTTGGTCGACCGCCTGGCCGCCCCCGGCGCGGCGCCGACCGCCGCGTCCGTGGCGCCGGGCTTCTGGCTGCTCAGCGGCGTCGCCATCGCCTTGGCGGCCGGCAGCGCCCTTCGCTACTTCTTCGTCACCAAGCTCGGCGAGCGCATCGTCGCCGACCTGCGGCGGGCGGTGTTCGGTCATGTCCTGACCCTCGACCCGGCCTTCTTCCTTCGGACACGCACCGGCGAGGTGCTGTCGCGGCTGACCGCCGACATCCAGATCGTCGAGGGCCTGCTCGGCACGACCATCTCCTTTGCCCTGCGCAACATCCTCACCCTGGCCGGCGCCCTGGTGCTGCTGGTGGTGGTCAGCCCGCAGCTGACCGGCCTCGTCATGCTGATCATTCCGGTGGTGCTGGTCCCGCTGTTCGTCTTCGGCCGCCGCGTCCGCCGCCTCACCGCCTCCGCCCAGGACCGCTTCGCCGACGCCATCGGCCTGGCCGGCGAGAATCTCGGCGCCCTCGAGACCGTCCAGGCGTTCAACCGCGAGCAGAGCGTCGCCGCCCGCTTCGGCGAGGCGGTCGAGGAGTCCTTCCAGGTCTCCCTGACCCGCATGCGCGCCCGCGCCGTGATGACCGCCCTGGTCATCGGCCTGGTGTTCGGCGGCGTGGTGCTGATCTTCTGGCTGGCGGTCCGCGCCGGGCTGCGCGGCGACATGAGCTGGGGCGCCCTCATTCAGTTCGCCGTCCTCGCCGTCCTGGCCGGCAGCTCGGCCGGCGCGCTCGGCGAGCTCTGGGGCGAGGTCCAGAAGGCGGCCGGGGCGATGGAGCGCATCGCCGCCCTGCTCGACGCCAAGCCGCGCATCGCCGCCCCGGCCCAGCCGATGGCCATGCCCCGCCCGCGCGGCGAGGTGGCGCTGGAGGCGGTGACCTTCGCCTATCCCGACCGGCTGGAGACGCCGGCTCTGCGCGGCTTCTCCCTTGCCGTCCGTCCCGGCGAACGCGTCGCCCTGGTCGGCCCCTCGGGCTCGGGCAAGAGCACGGTCTTCCGCCTGCTGCTGCGCTTCTACGACCCCCAGGCCGGCCGGGTGGTCATCGATGGCGTCGACCTGCGCGACGCCGACCCGGCGCAGGTCCGCGCCCGCCTCGCCCTCGTCGCCCAGGACGCCGCCCTGTTCTCCGGCTCGGCCGTCGACAACGTCCGCTTCGGCCGTGAGGACGCCAGCCCCGAGGCCCTGCGCGCCGCCGTCCGCGCCGCCCAGGCCGAGAGCTTCCTCGACGCCCTGCCGGACGGCTGGG
This sequence comes from Phenylobacterium sp., assembly GCF_044236515.1. Taxonomy (GTDB): domain Bacteria; phylum Pseudomonadota; class Alphaproteobacteria; order Caulobacterales; family Caulobacteraceae; genus Phenylobacterium. The sequence goes on along the minus strand of NZ_JBIIGK010000227.1, from coordinate 1,017 downwards.
ACACCCACGTCGGCGAGCGGGCCCGCAGCCTCTCCGGCGGCCAGCGCCAGCGCCTGGCCATCGCCCGCGCTCTGGTCCGCGAGGCGCCGATCCTGCTGCTCGACGAGGCGACCAGCGCCCTCGACGCCGAGAATGAGCAGCTGGTCCAGGACGCCCTCGACCAGGCCATGGCCGGCCGCACCACCCTGGTCATCGCCCACCGCCTGGCGACGGTGCTCAAGGCCGACCGGATCGTGGTGATGGACGAGGGTCGCGTCGCCGAGGAGGGGACCCACGCCGATCTCGTCGCCCGGGGCGGCCTCTACGCCCGCCTGGCGTCGCTGCAGTTCGCGGGCGCCTAAGAAAAGTCTCCCTCCCCCCATGGGGAGGGCGGACTCGGCGAAGCCGAGCCGGGTGGGGCAACGAAGTCCGAGTCCCTGCGCCAGCCATCCCTCCCCAGGAGGGAAGCCGCCTTAAGCCGCCGCCTCGAGCTTCGCCAGCAGCTGCGGCTGAATCTCGAGGTTGCCGCAACAGACCGAGCCGGCCTCCAGCATCGCCTCGCCGCCGTCGGCGTCGGTGATCTTGCCGCCGGCCTCGGTGATCATCAGCACGCCGGCCGCCACGTCCCACGGCTTCAGGTCGCGCTCCCAGTAACCGTCGTACCGCCCGGCCGCGACCCAGGCGAGGTCGAGAGCCGCCGAGCCGAAGCGGCGCACGCCCGCCACCCGCTGGCTGACCTGGTGCAGCTCCTTCAGGAACTTGGCGTGCTGGCCGTGGCCCAGGAACGGGATGCCGGTCGCCAGCACCGCCTCGTCCAGCCGCTGGCGCGCGGCCACCCGCAGGCGCCTGTCGTTGACGTAGCAGCCCTTGCCCTTCTCGGCCCAGAACAGCTCGTTGGTGATCGGATTGTAGGTGACGCCGGCGACGATCACGCCCTCGCGCTGCAGGGCGATGTTGATCGCGAAGTGCGGGATGGCGTGCAGGAAGTTGGTGGTGCCGTCGAGCGGGTCGACGATCCAGGTGTGCGTCTTGTCGGTG
>NZ_JBIIGK010000006.1:0-40070 GCF_044236515.1 Phenylobacterium sp. | reverse complement strand
CCCGGGCGTTGAAGTGGTATCTCATGCCGTCGCCGGGAGGGGATTAGGTCCGGCAGGACCGCGCGAGCGCCGCGCGGACGACACAGTGGCAATATGGCCACCACTGAGAAGAAAAGTCAAAAGAACATAACTTAACGTTTGTGTGTGTTTTTTTGGTCACGCGGCCGCGCCGGGGCGGCGGTAGGGATTGCGCATCACAAAGAGGCTGTTCGCGAGACCTGACGCGCGTTGCAGGCCCTGCAGCCGCACGCGGGTCGAGCGACCCTGGGCGTCGGTGACCGTCCAGGCGGCGAGGGCCAACGGCGTGTCGGTGAAGGTCAAGGTGATCTGGCCGGCCGTCTTGCGCGACCCGTCGCGGGCGGTGATCGAAAACCCGTCGGCCATGCGGTCGACGCGCGTGACCGTCACGCCCCGGTCGAGGCGAATGTTCTTGGCCAGGAACAGCGACAGCGGCGTGGCCGACAGCGGATAGCGGTCGAAGGTCTTCAGCCGGGCGTCGTGCACCGCCACGTTGCCGCCGTCCGACACCACGGTCAGGCCGGAGGGGGCATCGTAGGCGAACCGCGCCTTGCCCGGCCGCTTGAGATACAGCGAGCCCTGGGTGGTGGCGCCGCGCGGGTCGGTCTGGACGAAACGGCCTCGCGCTTCGGTCAGGCTTTGCAGATAGGCCGTGGCCCGGTCGACCAGCGCCTGGTCGGCTGCCGAAAGCCGGGCCTGGGCGGCCGCCGCGCCGCCGAACGGCGAGGCCAGCAAGGTCAGGGCGGCGCTCCGGCGGGTCAGGGTCATCAGGGTCTCCGGTTTCACGGACTTGAACATGCCTGTGGCGCAGGGCGTCATTAGGGCGTGAACATGTCGGGCGGCAACGCTCAAGCTTGCCGGAGCGTTCCGACGCCATGATTGCCGAACTGGAAGCCCGCCTCGCCAAAGCCGTCGCCGACGAGGACTTCGAGACCGCCATACTGCTGCGCGACGCCATCGACCGTATCCGCACGGGTGACAGCGCCCTCACCGAACAGAAACCCGGCCGCATGGGCCTGGGCTCCAGCCAGGAGCGCTACGCCGACGAGGGCGCCCGGCCGCTGCCGAAGAAGCCCGACCCGATGACGAAAGGCCACAGGCCCGGCGGCCGTCGCCGCTGACCGCGCCTGCCATCGGTGCGCCATGGACGAGACAATGTCCGCCGCCGACCTCGAGGTCATTCTCGATCAGATCCGCGATTGCCGCGCGTGCGCCGGCCTGTTCGGCCACACGCCGCGCCCGGTGGTGCGGGTCGGCCCCGAGACCCGCCTGCTGATCGCCGGCCAGGCTCCGGGCCGGCGTGTGCACGAAAGCGGCCTGCCGTTCGACGATCCGTCGGGCGACCGGCTGCGCGGCTGGCTCGGCGTGGATCGGGACCGGTTCTATGGCGACCCCCGGATCGGCGTCGCGGCGATGGCCTTCTGCTTCCCTGGGACCAAGCCGAAGGGCGGCGACCATCCGCCGCCGCCGATCTGCGCGGAGCGCTGGCGGGCGGATCTGTTGCGCCGCCTGCCGAAGGTGGAGCTGACCCTGCTGGTCGGCGGCTACGCCCAGGCCTGGGCGCTCGGCCCCCGCCATCGCTCGTTGACTGAGACGGTGCAGGCCTGGCGGGCGCTCGGCCCCGCGGTCATCCCGCTGCCGCATCCGTCCTGGCGCACGGTCGGCTGGGCGCGGCGCAATCCGTGGTTCGAGGCCGAGGTCGTGCCGGAACTGCGGGCCCGCGTCGCCGGCCTTCTCGAACCCTAGGGCGGCGCGGCGGCCAGAATCTCACGCTTGCCGGCGTGGTTGGCGGGGCCGACGACGCCCTCCTGCTCCATCCGCTCGATCAGCGAGGCGGCGCGGTTGTAGCCGATCTGCAGCCGGCGCTGGACGTAGGAGGTCGAGGCCTTGCCGTCGCGGGTGACGATCGCGACGGCGCGGTCGTAGAGGTCGTTGGCGTCGCCGGTGTCGCCGCCGAAGCCGAGGTTCGGGCCCTCGTCCCCGTCCTCCTCGCCGCCGGCGGTGACTTCCTCCAGGTACTGCGGCTGGCCCTGCTCGCGCAGGAACTTGGCCACCGCCTCGACCTCGCCGTCGGAGACGAACGGGCCGTGGAGGCGGGTGATGCGGCCGCCGCCGGCCATGTAGAGCTGGTCGCCCTGACCCAGAAGCTGCTCGGCGCCCTGCTCGCCGAGGATGGTCCGCGAGTCGATCTTCGAGGTGACCTGGAAGCTGATCCGGGTCGGGAAGTTGGCCTTGATGGTGCCGGTGATGACGTCGACCGAGGGCCGCTGGGTGGCCATGATCACGTGGATGCCGGCGGCGCGGGCCATCTGGGCCAGGCGCTGGACGGCGCCCTCGATGTCCTTGCCGGCGACCATCATCAGGTCGGCGACCTCGTCGATGACCACCACGAGGTAGGGCATGGGCTCGGGAACGATCTTCTCGCTCTCGTAGATCGGCCGGCCGGTCTCGTCGAAGCCCGTCTGAACGGTGCGCTCGAAGTGCTCGCCCTTGGCCAGGGCCTCCTTGGCGCGCTCGTTGTAGGAGGCGACGTTTCGCACGCCGATCTTCGACATCCGGCGATAGCGGTCCTCCATCTCGCGCACCGCCCACTTCAGGGCGACGATGGCCTTCTTCGGCTCCGTCACGACCGGGGCCAGCAGGTGCGGGATGCCGTCGTAGACCGACAGCTCCAGCATCTTCGGGTCGATCATGATCATCCGGCACTGCTCCGGCGGCAGGCGGTAGAGGATCGACAGGATCATGGCGTTGACGCCCACCGACTTGCCCGAGCCGGTGGTCCCGGCGATCAGCAGGTGGGGCATCTTGGCGAGGTCGGCGATGTAGGGCTCGCCGCCGATCGTTTCGCCGAGCGCCATCGGCAGGGTCTGGCCGCCGCGCTCGTATTCCGGGGCGGCCAGCAAGTCGCGCAGGTAGACGGTCTCGCGCTTGGAGTTGGGCAGCTCGATGCCGATGGCGTTGCGGCCCTGGACCACCGAGACACGGCAGGCGGCGACGCTCATCGAGCGGGCGATGTCGTCGGCCAGGGCGACGACGCGGGCCGACTTCACGCCGGCGGCCGGCACCAGTTCGTAGAGGGTGACCACCGGGCCGGGACGGATCTGGTCGACCTGGCCGCGGACGCCGAACTCGGCCAGCACGCTTTCCAGCAGCTGGGCGTTCTGGCGCAGGGCGCCCTCGTCGAACTGGGCCGCGCGCGGCTTTGGCTTGGCCAGCATCGACAGTTCCGGCAGACGGAAGCCGCCGGGCTGGACGAAGTCGAAGGTCGCCTGGTTCTCGCGCTGCTCGCGCGGGCTTTCCTTGGGCGCAGGCTTGGGGGTCCGGACCTTCAGCTCGGCGGCCGGAGCGGGCGTCGCCTCGTCCGCGTCGTCGTCGGCGTCGATCGCGTCCAGGGCGGCGGCGGGAATGCCGACGTCGCGGGCCGGGCGGCGCTGGCGCTTGCGGGCGGTCGGCGCGGCCTCGCGTTGCGGGGCGACGGCGATCTTCGGGCCGCTCTGCATCTGGGCGCGCAGCCAGGCGACGAAGCCCTGCAGGTCGCCGCGCGACAGGCCGACGCCGTAGCCGACCGCGAAGACCGCGACCGCCGCCAGCAGCACGCCGGCGATCGCCGGGCCGAACGGCACGTGGGCCAGCGAGATCAGGCCGCCGAGGCCGTGCAGCAGGGCGTCGCCCCAGAAGCCGCCGAGGCCCTTGGCCAGCGGCCAGGCGGTCGGCGGGGCCGGGAGGGCGAGGGCGCCGGCCAGGGCGAGGACGCCGACCGCGCCAACCGAGGCCCGGATCCGCAGGTGCACTCGTCCGGCGTCCGGTTGCGCCGACATCGCCCGGCTGAGGCCCAGCACGACGACCAGCAGGGCGGCGACCCCGGCCGCCAGGCCGAGCGACTGCATGCCGAGGTCGGCGACTGTGGCGCCCCCCAGACCCAGGGCGTTCTTCGCCCCGCCCGGGGCGGCGGCGTTCAGGCTGGGATCGGCGGCGTGATAGGTGGCGAAGGCGATGGCGGCGGCGACACCGGCCAGGGCGAGCAGCGCGCCGCGCAGCCGCGCCGTGCCGGGATGGGCCCAGGCCAGCCTGGCGATGTGCCAGAAGAGCTCCATGCCCGTCTTCCGCGCCGCCCGCGCCATGCCGCCCTCGATCCTGCGTCCTGAGATACCGGCGCAGATTCTGGCCCGACGGGGTTAATGGGCGTTTACTTTGCGGCCGCCGGACCGCGCTTTCGTCCCCGCCTTCCGTAAGGGCGCGCGGCGCCTTAGGTTCGCGGGCCATGAACTGGTCCATGCCCCGTCCCGTGCTGCAACTGGTGGCCGTTGCGATCGGCGCGGTCGCGGTCGGCGCCTTCACGTTGGGCGTCGTCAACGCGCCGTCCCGCGGCCGCCTGCCCGGCGAACGCGCCGACGGCAAGGGCGGCGCGGCCATCGAGGCGGTGGAGGCGACCCCGCTCAGCCAGGAGCGGATCGAAGGCCCGCCGCCGCCGCCCGAGCCGACGCCGGAAGAGCTCGCCAAGCTCGAAGCCGAAAAGCTCGCCAAGGCCGAGGCGGAAGCCGCCGCCCGCGCCGCCGCCCAGCCCGTACAGATTCCGGTCATTCCGCCGGCCGCCGAGCCCGCTCCGGACCGGGTCGGCGACCTCCTGCAGACCCCGCCCCCCGCGGCGCGCCCCGAAGACCCGCCGTTCTGAGGCGCTCGGCCGCCTCGCGCGTTGAGGCGGCATGCGGTTCCGCAAGCTCACCCCCGGCGAGACGGCCCTGGCCGCCGAGATGTTCGGCGACAGCCTGGACGCCACACGGGTGCGGATCGCCACGATCCCCTTTTGGAACCGCGCCTTCGTCGCTGGGCCGCGACTGATCGTCTGGCCGGCCGCCGACCTGCCGGCCGACTTCGCCGCCGCGCCGCTTCGCCAGCAGGCGGTCTTCGTCCACGAACTGACCCACGTCTGGCAGGCGCAAAACGGCGTGCGACTGATCGTGGCCAAGCTGAAGGCCGGCGACCGGCCGGCGAGCTACGCCTATGATCCGGCCGGCGCCGAGGATTTCGCCCGCCTCAATATCGAGCAGCAGGCGATGGTCGTGCAGCACGCCTTCGTGGCCTCGCGCGGCGGCCGGGCGCCCCATCCGGCCGAGCTTTACGCCCGCGCTGCGGCGGCGTGGCGGCGCGGTTGACCCCGGCCCTGCGCATGTCCCTGACGGGATTGAGGACATTCGGGCTTGCAGGCCCCATGATTTTCCCCATATCGGCACCGACGCGGGACCCCCCGCGGAGATTGATCGACCGGGGATGTCGCAAATCGGCGCCTCACACCGAAGGCCAACCGCGGCGTCCGCCAACTAGGAGCGAGCAAGACTCTCAATGAGCAAGATCATCGGCATCGACCTCGGCACCACGAACTCGTGCGTCGCGATCATGGACGGCAAGACGCCGAAGGTGATCGAGAACGCCGAAGGGGCCCGGACCACGCCGTCCGTCGTCGCTATCCTCGAGGACGGCGAGCGCCTCGTCGGCCAGCCGGCCAAGCGCCAGGCGGTCACCAACCCCGCCAACACCCTTTTCGCGATCAAGCGCCTCATCGGCCGCAACTTCGCCGACCCGATGGTCGAGAAGGATAAGGGCATGGTGCCCTACGAGATCGTCAAGGGCGGCAACGGCGACGCGTGGGTGAAGGCCCACGACAAGGACTATTCGCCCCAGCAGGTGTCGGCCTTCATCCTGCAGAAGATGAAGGAAGCCGCCGAGCAGCACCTCGGCGAGAAGGTCGAAAAGGCGGTCATCACCGTCCCGGCCTACTTCAACGACGCCCAGCGCCAGGCGACCAAGGACGCCGGCAAGATCGCCGGCCTAGAAGTCCTGCGCATCATCAATGAGCCGACCGCGGCGGCCCTCGCCTACGGCCTTGAGAAGAACGACGGCAAGAAGATCGCCGTCTACGACCTCGGCGGCGGCACCTTCGACGTGTCGATCCTGGAGATCGGCGACGGCGTGTTCGAGGTGAAATCGACCAACGGCGACACCTTCCTCGGCGGCGAGGACTTCGACCTGCGGGTCGTCGACTACCTGGCCGACGAGTTCAAGAAGGAGAACGGGGTCGACCTGCGCAAGGACAAGCTGGCCCTTCAGCGCCTCAAGGAAGAGGGCGAAAAGGCCAAGAAGGAACTGTCCTTCACGACCCAGTACGAAGTGAATCTGCCCTTCATCTCGATGAATGCGTCGGGTCCGCTGCACCTCAACATCAAGCTCTCGCGCGCCAAGCTCGAGGCGCTCGTGGAGGACCTCGTCGCCCGCACCATCGGCCCCTGCGAGCAGGCGCTGAAGGACGCCGGCCTGAAGAAGACCGACATCGACGAAGTGATCCTGGTCGGCGGCATGACCCGCATGCCCAAGGTCGTCGAGACCGTGAAGGCGTTCTTCGGCCGCGAGCCGCACACCGGCGTGAACCCCGACGAGGTCGTGGCCCTTGGCGCCGCGGTCCAGGCCGGCGTTCTGCAGGGCGACGTCAAGGACGTGCTGCTGCTCGACGTCACCCCGCTGACCCTCGGCATCGAGACCCTCGGCGGCGTGTTCACGCCGCTGATCGAGCGCAACACCACCATCCCGACCAAGCGCAGCCAGACCTTCTCGACCGCCGACGACAACCAGTCGGCGGTGACGATCCGGGTGTTCCAGGGCGAGCGGCCGATGGCGGCGGACAACAAGCTGCTCGGCCAGTTTGATCTCGTCGGCATTCCGCCGGCCCCGCGCGGCGTGCCGCAGGTCGAGGTCACCTTCGACATCGACGCCAACGGCATCGTCAACGTCTCGGCCCGCGACAAGGCGACGTCGAAGGAGCAGTCGATCCGCATCCAGGCGAACGGCGGCCTGTCGGACGCCGACATCGACGCCATGGTCAAGGAAGCGGAGTCGAACAAGGCCGACGACGAGAAGCGCAAGACCCTCGTCGAAGCGCGCAACCAGGCCGACTCGGCGCTGCACTCGGCGGAGAAGGCGCTGAAGGATCATGGCGACAAGGTGGGTGAAGCCGACCGCGCCGCGATCCAGACCGCCCTCGACGACCTGAAGGCCGCCAACGAAGGCGACGACGCCGAGGCGATCGCCGCCAAGACCCAGGCCTTGATCCAGGCGTCGATGAAGCTGGGCGAGGCCATGTACAAGGCCCAGCAGGACGCTGGCGAAGGCGGGGCCGAGGCCCAGGCCGACGCCGGCGGCTCGGACGACGTGGTCGACGCCGAGTTCGAGGAAGTCGACGACAGCGACGACCAGAAGAAGTCGGCGTGACATCCCGCCTCATGGCGGCTCTTCGCGACCAGTGCGATGAAGTCGCCATTGGGGACGTCGCCGCCGCCTTCGTCGGAGACAGGACCCCCGCCCGCTCGGTTTCAAGCCTTGCAGCCGGGCGGGGGTCATCCCACTTCCCTTACAGCTTTCGATGTGTTGAGCGCCTGAGCCTCTGATGCGGGACTATTACGAGATCCTGGGCGTCGAGCGCGGCTGCGATGCTGCGACCCTGAAGTCCGCCTTTCGCAAGCTCGCCATGGAGCACCACCCCGACCGCAACGGCGGTTGCGGGGAGGCGGAGACGCGTTTCAAGGAACTGAACGAGGCCTATTCGGTCCTCTCCGATCCCCAGAAGCGGGCGGCCTACGACCGCTTCGGCCATGCCGGGGTCAACGGCGGCGGGCCCGGGGGCGGCCAGCAGTTCCACGACGTCCACGACATCTTCAACGAGGTGTTCGGCGACGCCTTCGGCGACATGTTCGGCGGCGGCCGCCGCCAGCAGAACCGCGGCCCGGCTCGCGGCCAGGACCTGCGCTACGACATGGAGATCAGCCTCGAGCAGGCCTATGCCGGCGCCGAGGTCGAGATCACCGTGCCCGCCGCCCTCAACTGCGAGGGCTGCGACGGCTCGGGCGCCAAGCCCGGCTCCGCGCCCACCACCTGCAACACCTGCGGCGGCTCCGGCCGTGTCCGCGCCACCCAGGGCTTCTTCTCGATCGAGCGCGCCTGCCCCCGCTGCGGCGGCCAGGGCCAGGTGATCTCCGATCCGTGCACAACCTGCCGTGGCCAGGGTCAGGTTCGCCGCGAGCGCGTCCTGTCGGTCCGCATCCCGGCCGGCGTCGATGACGGCGCCCGCATCCGCCTGGCCGGCGAGGGCGACGCCGGGGCCCGCGGCGGCCCGCGGGGCGACCTCTACATCTTCCTGTCGGTCCGCCCGCATGAGCTGTTCGAGCGCGACGGGCTCGACCTGTTGTGCACTGTCCCGGTGCCGATGGGCGTCGCCGCCCTCGGCGGCGAGATCGAGGCCCCCTGCCTTAAGGGCGGCGACAACTGCGACGGCGAGTGCAAGATCGAGGTCAAGGTCCCGGAGGGCGCCCAGACCGGCAAGACCGTCCGGGTCAAGGGCCGCGGCATGCCCTCGCTCCGGTCGCGCGAGCGCGGCGACCTTGTGGTCGAACTGTTCGTCGAGACGCCCACCAAGCTGACCGCCCGCCAGAAGGAACTACTGCGCGAATTCTCCGGCCTGTGCGGCGAGGCGCAGCACCCGAAGTCCGCCAACTTCGTCGGCAAGGCCAAGCGGTTCTGGGACGAGGTCACCGGCGCGGCGTGAGGTCGGCGTGGCTCCGCCGCGCCCTTATCGCGAAATTCCGGCGCCGCGCGTTTGCCGCCGCCCAAGCTTTCCGCTAGACAGGCCGCCCGCTGGACACGCACCCGTAGCTCAGCTGGATAGAGCGTTGCCCTCCGAAGGCAAAGGTCACACGTTCGAATCGTGTCGGGTGCGCCAGCGGCTTTCAGCCGACAGCCAGGTCGACCAGGCCGTCGTCGCGGCGATGGCCTTCAGCGCCGCCATGGTCACCCGGTGGCTGCCGTCCGGATAGCCCGGCTTCAGGTCGGCCGACAGCTTTACGATCGTCGTCCGCCGGGCCGGGTTCACATAGACGTACTGCCCGAAGTGTCCGAGGGCGGAGAAGTCCTTGCCCGGCTCAGGGATCCACCACAGGTAGCCATAGCCCATCTTGAGATCGACCTGCTCCGGCGACAGGTGCGGCGCCATCACGGCGGTCGATTCCCGCACGAACTGGGGCGAGATGATCTGCCGCCCGCTCCAGGCCCCGTTGTGGCGATAGAGCTCGCCTAGCCGGGCGTAGTCGCGGGCGATCAACATCACCCCGCCGCCCATTATCTCCATGCCGGTCTTGTCGATCGCCAGATAGGCTGGCCGCTCGAGCCCGATGGGCTCCCACAGCTCGTCCTGCATGTATTCTGCAATGGTCTTGCCCGTGGCGGCCGCCAGGATGTAGCCCAGCAGGATCGGGTTGGCGTTGACGTACTCGTTCACCGATCCGGGGGTCGTGACGCGCTTCTGCGCCCGTAGGTAATCCCTCAGCGTCCCGGCCGCCGCCGCCGCGCCGATATTCGGCACCTCACGGTCCCCGCGCGCCATGCCCGACGACATCTGCAGCAGCTGTCGGATCGTCACCGCGCCATAGTCGGCGCCGGCGATCCACGGCAGGTATTTGTCGGCCCGGTCGTCCAGGCTGGCGATCTTGCCCTGCCGCAGGGCGATGCCGACCATCGCCGAGGTCAGGCTCTTGCCCGCCGACATCGCGTTCCAGTGGACCTCGCGCCCGCCGGGTGAACGGTATTCCTCGTAGCGGACCTTGCCGTCGGTAAGCACCAGCAGCGCGCTGGTCCCGGTCTTGCCCAGGAACTCCGCCATCTCCACCAGCTGGCCGTCGAATTCGAACCGGTCGGGAATCCGGATCGGCGCGCCGTCGGCGAACGGCCGCGGCCGCGAGGACGGCCGCATCTCGACGACGCTGGCCAGGTTCTGGGTGTTCCCGAGGCTTTCGGGCTTGGAATAGTCGACCGCGAAGTAGTTGGTGTCGCGGCGGATGATCCGGGTCCGCGGCGGCGAGGCCGTTCCGGCGACCGACGTCGACGACCACCCCAGTCCACCGGCTGCGAGGGCGCCCATAAGGGCGCGGCGATTCAAGCGCAGATCGGTCACCTTCCCCCCGTCGTTCCATGGACCGGCCACGCCGGCCGCCTTGCCGCCAATCTCCCGACCTCATGACGAGCGCGCAAGTGGTTTGTCACCCAGACCATCAGTGGAGCCGCGTATCTTGCGCGTGGCCGGGCCCGCTCACGAATGGGTCGCCTTCTCGACATGTCATTTGTTTTTCTTGCTTCTCGCCGCCCGCGCCGCCAATGCCTTGGATCACAGCGCCTACGTCGGCGGCTGCCGGAGTCCGCAAGGCGTGTCAGAGGTGTCGAGTTTCGCGGTTGACCTGACCAACTGCGACCGCGAGCCGATCCAGTTCCTGGGCGGCGTCCAGTCGTTCGGTTTCCTCGTCGCGGTGACCAGTGACTGGATGGTGGCGCGGGCCTCGCAAAACCTCGAGGTGTTCACCGGCGCGAAGGCGGCCGACTTGCTTGGCCGGCCGCTCACCGAGCTCTTCGAGATCGAGGCGATCCACGCGATCCGCAATCGGATCACCCTGCTGCGCGGCCCGGACGTGGTCGAGCGGCTGTTCGGCCTGACCCTGGTCCCGGGACAGCCGCCCTTCGACGTGGCCCTGCATTTCTCCGGCTCGGCCATTGTCATCGAGGCCGAACCGGCCAGCGACGACGCCGCCGAGGCCGCCAACCAGATCCGCACCCTGACCACCCGCCTGACCCAGGCGGACACCAAGTCCGCCTTCCTGCGCGACGCGGCCCGCCAGGTCCGCGCCATCACCGGCTTCGACCGGGTCATGGTCTACCGCTTCGATCACGCTGGCAGCGGCGAGGTGGTGGCGGAGGCCCTGCGCCCCGGCGTCGACAGTTTCCTCGGCCTCAACTACCCGGCCAGCGACATCCCTGCCCAGGCCCGCGCGCTCTACCTGCGCAACATCTTCAGGGTTATCGCCGACGTCGATTCCGCGCCCTCGCCGATCGTCCCCGCGCTGGACGAGACCGGCGCGCCGCTCGATCAGTCGCTGTCGGTGCTGCGGTCGGTGTCGCCGATCCACATCGAGTACCTGCACAACATGGGGGTCCGCGCCTCCCTGTCGATCTCGATCATCGTGGCGGGCCGGCTGTGGGGCCTGTTCGCCTGCCACCATTATGCGCCGCTGCTGCCCAGCTTCGCCCAGCGCAGCGCCGCCGAGCTCTACGGCCAGATGTTCTCCCTGATGCTGGAGAGCCGCGAGCGCCAGGAGGCGCGCGAATACGAGGCTCAGGCGCGCGCCGTCACCGACCGGATGATGGCCGCCATCGCCCAGGACGCTGACCTTCTGACCCGCGCCCAGTGGCTCGGCGAGATGATCATGGAGACCATCCCGGCCGACGGCGTCGGGGTGGTCATCGACGGAGCGGTGTCGCTGTCGGGCCTGACCCCGAACCGCGAGCAGTTCCTCGCCTTGCTGCCGGTGCTGAACCAGATGGCGGCCAGCGAGGTGTTCACCACCGACTGCCTGGCCGACCACGCCCCAGGCGCGGAGCGGTATGCCCACGTCGCCGCCGGCTTGCTGGCTATCCCGATCTCCCGCTCCCCCCGCGACTACGTGATGTTGTTCCGCAGCGAGCGGCTGCGCACCGTCCGTTGGGCCGGCAATCCGGAGAAGCCGGTGGAGTATGGCCCGAATGGCGCCCGCCTGACTCCGCGCAAGAGCTTCGAGGAGTGGTCGGAGCTGGTTCGGGGCAAGGCCCAGCCGTTCACCGTTTCGGAGCTGCAGGTCGCCCGCGCCGTCCGCACCGCCCTGCTCGAGGTCGTGCTGCGGTTGTCGGAAGAGGCCGGTCAGGAGCGCCGCCGCGCCCACGAACAGCAACAGCTGCTGATCGCCGAACTGAACCACCGGGTGCGCAACATCCTTGCCCTGATCCGCGGCCTGGTTTCGCAGACCCGGCGCAGCGAGATCTCCGCCGAGGACTTCGTCGCCACCCTCGACAGCCGCATCCAGGCCCTGGCTCGCGCCCACGACCAGATCACCACCCACCGCTGGGGCCCCGGCCGGCTGGTGGAGCTGGTCGAGGCCGAGGCCGGCGCCTACCTCGGCGTGCGCCGCGACCGCCTGCGCCTCGACGGGCCGGACGTCCTGATCGATCCGACCGCCTTCACGGTCCTGGCGCTGGTGTTCCACGAGCTGATCACCAACGCCGCCAAGTACGGGGCGCTGTCGGATAGCGGCCATATCCGCCTGAGCTGGGAGGTGTCGGATGACGGCGCCCTCAGGTTCGCCTGGCGCGAGGTCGGCGGTCCGCCGGTGACGGCGCCGACCCGTCGAGGCTTCGGCACGACCATCATCGAGCGCTCCATCCCCTTCGAGCTCTCAGGCTCCGCCGAGCCGCGCTACCTGCTCGGCGGGTTCGAGGCCGACTTCTGCGTGCCCAGCCGCTACGTCGCCGGCGTCCGCACCGAACCGGCCGCGGTCGCCGCGCCGGCGCCGGCGACACGCCAACAGGCGGGGGTGCTGGCCGGCCGGCGCGTGCTGCTGGTCGAGGACAGCATGCTGGTCGCCCTCGACGCCGAGGACGCCCTGCGCGCGCTTGGGGCCGACGATGTCCTGGTGGCGCCCTCCCTGTCCGCCGCCGAACGGCTGATCGATGCGCGGCTCGACCTCGCCGTCCTCGACTTCAACCTCGGGCACGAGAACTCGCTGCCCCTGGCCGAGAGGCTCGACGCCCTCGGCGTGCCGTTCATCCTGGCCACCGGCTACGGCGAAGACCTCGTCCTGCCCGAGACCCTGGCCCAGACGCCGGTGGTCACCAAGCCCTACGACGAGGCCAGCCTCGCCCGCCGTATCGGCGAGCTCGGCGTCGGCGAAGCGCCGCGTCGCGGGCTGAACGCCGGCGCTTCCCTCCGCCGCCGCGATCCGTGAATATCGAGCCCTGACAAATGGCGGACGGACCCGATGGCGTCGACACTCTCAGAGCTTCTGACCCGCAGCCTCGGCGCCGAGCGCGCCACGGCCCTGCTTGAGCTGCTGGTCGTCCATCCGGACCTGACGGCGCCTGGGCCGACGGTGTCGCGGGCGGTGATGGCTCAGGCGCTGAACATGGTGCTGTTCGACGATCTGCTGGCCCGGGTGCCCGACGCGCGCGCCTACGCCGACGACGCCCGCGCCGCCGGCCAGACGCTGTTCCACGACCACGGCGCGGTGCGCACGGTGGCCCTGGCGGGCATGGGCGCCCTGCCGGCTGGCGAGGAGGCGCTGGTCCGTATCCTGCGCCCGCTCGGCTACGTGCAGAACGGCGTCTATCCGCTCGAGCGGCTTAAGATGACCGGCCGCTCCTACGCCCAGGCCGACTTCCCCGAAGCTGTCGCCCAGTTCTTCGTCAGCGAATTGCACGTCGAGCGGTTCTCCCCGGGCTTCCAGGCCGCCGCCCGCGCGGTGACCGCCGGTTCGCGCGATCCGCTGACCGACCAGGCCAAGGCGGTGCTCGCCGCGTTCGAGCGCGATGGCGCGGCGCCGTTTGAGGACGCCGCCGCGGCGCTGCCGGTGCTGGCGGCCGCCTTCGACCGCCAGCATCCGGTCCCGGCTCTGGCCGATTACGAGGCCCTGCTGGCGGAGTCGGCCGAGATGGCCTGGATCGCCACCGAGGGGAACGCCTTCAACCACGCCACCGACCGGGTGGCCGACGTCGACGCCCTCGCCGCCGCCCAGAAGGCGCTCGGCCGGCCGATGAAGGCCGACGTCGAGGTCTCGGCCTCCGGGCGCGTCCGACAGACCGCCTTCCGCGCCGCCCAGGTCGAGCGCCGGTTCCGCACCGCCGACGGCGAGACGACGCGCACCGTCCCCGGGTCGTTCTACGAATTCATCACCCGCTTGCCGATGCCGGGAGAGGCGGGGCTAGACCTCGCCTTCGACAGCTCGAACGCCCAGGGCATCTTCAAGATGACCGCGGCCGCCGGCGCCGCCTGAGCCGACCCCCCGTCTTCGCCGAATGCTGGAGCCTTGATGCGAGAGTCCGCCGACCGCTACGCGACCGTTTCGATCGCCCTGCACTGGATCACCGCCTTGCTGGTCATCGGCCAGATCGGGCTGATCATGGCGGTCGACGCGGAAGGGCCGAACGCCCGCACCTTCGCCATGATCCACAAGTCGGACGGGATCATGATCCTGCTGCTGACCACCGTGCGGCTGCTCTGGCGGCTCGGCCATCCGCTGGCCCCGTTGCCGGACGAGACGCCGCGCTGGCAGGCGTTCATCGCCCGCGCCACGCACGTCCTGTTCTACGTGCTGCTGTTCGCCTTCCCGCTGACCGGCTGGGCCGCCTCGTCGGTGATGGACCGGCCGATCCCGATCTACGGCCTGTTCAACTGGCCGCTGCTGCCGCTCGAGGGCGACCGCGAGACGGCGCGGTCGATCATGGACATCCACCGGACGGGCGCGAAGCTGCTCTACGTGCTGCTGGTGCTGCATGTCGCGGGCGCGCTGAAGCATCATTTCATCGAGCGAAACGGCGTCCTGCACCGCATGCTGCCGCTCGTTCCCCGGCCGCGGTAGCGCTCTCGCCGCACGCCGGCGGTTGCGGCTAAATCTGCGGCGATGCGGCGAGTCTGGCTCCCGATTCTGCTCCTGGTCCTGGCCGCCCAGACGGCCAGCGGCACGGCGCATGCCCGCGAAGCGCCACAGGCGACCGTCGCCCACGCCACGCGCTTCGAGTTCCTGCAGGACCGGCAGATCCTGTTCCCGATCGTCATCAACGGCCAGCCGGCCGAGGCCTGGCTCGATTCCGGCGCCAGTTCGTCGGTGGTCGACGCCGCCTTCGCCGCCCGGCTCGGCCTCCAGCTCGGCCGCAGCGTGCGGGCGCAGGGCGTCGCCGGCGGGGTCGAGGGGGTGCGGCTGGCCCGTGTCGATTTCCAGCTCGGCGACCTCGTCCTGCCGGGCCGCGACGTGGCGGTGATGGACCTGACCGCCCTGGCGCGCGTCGCCCCGCGGCCGGTGCAGGTGATCCTGGGCCGCGACGTCTTCGACGCAGCTGTTCTCGACATCGACTTCGCGGCGCGCCAGATCGCCTTCCTCGCCCGCCACGATTTCCGCCCGCCGCCGATCCGGCCCCTGCCGCTGTCGCCCGCCGGCAACCTGCGCAGCTTCCCGATCCGGGTGGAGGGCCGAAGCGTCGCCGCCATCCTCGATCTCGGCAATTCCGGCGGGCTGCTGATCGACCGCGCCTGGGCGGAGGGCCGGGGCCTGCTCGAAAGGCGCCGGCTCTCGACGCAACTCTCCGTCGGCGTCGACGGCCCGCGCGAAGGTCTAGTCGCCAGCCTCGACCGCGTCGCGGTCGGCGGCGTTGTGTTCGACGACGTGCCGGCCTCGATCACCGCCGACCTCGCCGCCGAGACGCCGGTCAACGTCGGCCTCTCCGTGCTCAGCCGCTTTCACGTCACCATCGACTTCCAGGGCCAGCGGCTTTGGCTGCAGCCGTATCCGGACGCCGCCCATGCGCCGTTCCGCAAGAACCGTGCGGGCCTGTCGGTCGTCGCCGAGGGCGACCACCTGCGCGTCACCCACGTCGCCCGGGCCAGTCCGGCGGCGGCCGGCGGTTGGCAGGTGGGCGACGCCATCATCGCCGTCGACGGCCAACCCATCACCCGCGGCTATGCCGAGAGCGCGCTGTTCCAGTGGGCTAACGGGGCTCCGGGCCGCGTGGTCGTCCTGACCCTCGCCGACGGCGCGCGCCGGCGGTTGGAGCTCGCCGACTACTACTGAGCGTCGCTGGCGGCTTGTCGGGGGCGGGTGGAGCGCGTAGGTCCCTCGCCAAGCGTAACGAGGCCTGAGCGATGTCGAGCGTGCCCCTGCTCCAATCCCTGCAACTGGAGCGGCTGGAAGTGAATCTCTTCCGGGGAACCACTCCCCAGGAGGCGCCGCGTCGGCGAATCTACGGCGGCCAGGTGATCGCCCAGGCCCTGCTGGCCGCCTACGAGACCGTCGAAGAGCGCATGTGCCACTCGCTGCACTGCTACTTCATCCGGCCAGGCGACCCGAGCATACCGATCGTCTTCGAGGTCGACCGCTCGCGCGACGGGGGCAGCTTCACCACGCGCCGGGTGGTTGCGGTCCAGCACGGCCAGCAGATCTTCAACCTCGCCGCCTCGTTCCAGGCCGAGGAGACCGGCCGCGACCACCAGGTCGAGATGCCGCCGGCCCCGGCGTTTGAGGACGTGCCGGACGACTTCGCGGCGCGGATGGCCGAGCGCGGCGCTCCGGAGACCATCAGCCCGGTCGGCGTCCCGCCGATCGAAATGCGCACCGTCGGGGGACCGGTGGGTCCCGGCGCCTCGGCCACGGGCACCTCGCAGCAGGTCTGGTTCCGGGCCCGCGAGCCGATCGGCGCCGACCGCCGGATGCACGACGTCATCATGGCCTATTCGTCCGACTTCAGCCTGCTCGGCACCGCCGTCCGCGCTCAGGGCCTGAACTGGAAGACGCCTGGCCTGCAAGCCGCCAGCCTCGACCACGCCATGTGGTTCCACCGGCCGACCGACTTCAACGAGTGGCACCTCTACGAGCAGCAGAGCCCGTCGGCCTCCGGCGGCCGCGGCTTCGCTCTGGGCCAGATCTACCGCGCCTCGGACGGCGCGCTCGTCGCCTCCTGCGCGCAGGAAGGCCTGATGCGGGTGCGCCCGACCTAGGTCTCAGGCCCGGCGTCCGCCTCGGTCTCCGCCGGCGGCACGGCGATCACCTTGCGCTCGGCCATACGCACCTCGGGCACGGCGGCCTTTGTGAACGGCAGCCACCAGGTCGCGCCTTGCGGCGGAGCGACCTCGATCAGGTCGCCGGCCCCGAAATCGTGCACGCTGCGGATGCGCCCCAGCGGCTCGCCCTCGGGAGTCTCGACATCGAGGCCCACGAGGTCGGCGACGTAGAACTCGTCCTCCTCCGCCTCGGGCAGAATGTCTCTCGGGATGAACAGCTTCAGGCCGCGAAGGGCCTCCGCCTGTTCGCGGGTCGCCACCTCTTCGGCGCGGGCGACTAGGCCGCCCTTGGCCGGGCGGCCGGAGGTCAGGGTGAGCGCCGGCGCGCCGTCCTCACGCAATAGACGCCTGTAGTCCAGCAGCGCGGCGGGATCGGCGGTGAAGCTGGTGATGCGCACATCGCCCTTCACGCCGAACGCCCCGCCCACGCGGCCGACGAGGATCAGGGTGCTGGTGTCCATCGGCCTCGAAACCTCGTCCGCTCACCCCGGCTTTCGCCGGAATGAGCGGAGTTGAGACGATCTTACGAAGCCTGCTCTTCGCCGGCCTCGGCAGCGGGAGCCTCTTCGGCGGCCGGAGCTTCTTCCGCAGCGGGAGCAGCCTCTTCGGCAGCCGGCGCGTCCTCAGCAGCCGGAGCGGCCTCTTCCGCGGCCGGGGCCTCTTCAGCGGCCGGGGCCTCTTCAGCGGCCGGAGCTTCAGCGGCCGGAGCCTCTTCGGCCGGGGCTTCTTCAACGACCGGAGGCGGAGCCGCAGCGGCGGCCGCGGCGGCTTCGGCGCGGTCAGCTTCCTTCTGGGCCTTCTCCTCGGCGCGTTCCTTGGCCTTCGTGCCCGGCTCGCCCTTCTTCGGGTTGTTGCTGTTGGTCCACTGGCCGACGCCTTGCTTGGCCAGTTCGCGGGCCACGCGGTCGGTCGGCTGGGCGCCCTTGCTCATCCACTCCTGGATGCGCTCGATCTTCAGGACGACGCGGTTCGGGTCGTCCTTCTTCAGCAGCGGGTTGTACGAGCCGACCTTCTCGATGAAGCGGCCGTCGCGCGGCGAATGGCTGTCGGCGACGACGATCGAGTAGTAGGGGCGCTTCTTGGCGCCGCCGCGGGCGAGACGGATCTTCAGCATTTCTCTTAAGTCCTTGGTCTAAAGTTCTATTTCTTGAACGGGTTGAAGCCCGGCGGCAGGCCGCCGAGGCCGGGAAGTTTCGGAGCTCCGGGTCCGCCGAGGCCGGGCAGTTTGTTGGCCAGCTCTTCCATCTGCTCGGGACTTGGCATCTTGCCGCCGCCCAGAGATTTCAGCCGGTCCATGCCGCCGCCGCCGCCCAGCATCTGGGCCATCTGGGCGAAGCCCTTGCCGCCGCCCCGGCTCATCATCTTGAAGGCGTCGGCCATCTGCCGGTGCTGTTTCAGCAGGCGGTTGACCTCGGCGACGTCCACGCCGGCGCCGGCGGCGATCCGGCGCTTGCGCGAGGCCTGCAGGATGTCCGGCTTCTTGCGCTCGGCCTTGGTCATCGACGACAGGATCGCCACCTGGCGGTCGAACACCTTGTCGGTGATCCCGCTCTCGGCGATCTGCTTCTTGACCTTCTGGACGCCGGGCAGCAGGCCCATCATCCCTTCCATGCCGCCCATGCGCTTCATCTGCGCCAGCTGGTCGGCCATCATGTCGAGATCGAACTGGCCCTTGGCCAGCTTGCGGGCCATCGCCTCGGCCTTGGCGGCGTCGAGGTCCTGCGCGGCTTTCTCGACCAGGGCGACAACGTCCCCCTGGCCCAGGATCCGCCCTGCCACCCGCCGGGCGTCGAAGGCGTCGAGCCCGTCGATCTTCTCCGACACGCCGAGGAACTTGATCGGCAGGCCGGTCACCGCCCGCATCGACAGCGCCGCGCCGCCGCGCCCGTCGCCGTCGGCGCGGGTCAGCACCAGGCCGGTCAGCGGCAGCCGCTCGTGGAACGCCTTGGCCGTCCGCACCGCGTCCTGGCCGGTCAGACTGTCGGCGACCAGCAGGGTCTCGGACGGCGCCGAGATCTTCGCGATCTCCGCCGCCTCGGCCATCATCGCCTCGTCCAGCGTCGTACGTCCGGCGGTGTCGAGGATCAGGACGTCATAGCCCTGCAGCTTCGCGGCGCTCATCGCCCGCTTGGCGATCTCCGGCGCCGGCTGCCCGGCCACGATCGGCAGGCTCTCGACGCCCGCCTGCGTGGCCAGCATCGCCAGCTGCTCCATGGCCGCCGGCCGCCGGGTGTCGAGCGAGGCCAGCAGGACCTTCTTGCGCTCGCGCGCCAGCCGCAGGGCCAACTTGCCCGCCGTGGTTGTCTTGCCCGACCCCTGAAGGCCGGCCATCAGGATCACCGTCGGCGGGTTCAGCGACAGGTTCAGGCCCTCAGGCTCCCCCTCGCCGCCGAGCATCTCCACCAGGCCGTCGTAGGTGATCTTCACCACCTGGTCGGCCGGCCGCACCGACCGGATCACCGCCTCGCCGGTCGCCCGCTCCTTGGCCTTGGCGATGAATTCGCGCGCCACGGGCAGGGCGACGTCGGCCTCGAGCAGGGCGATCCGCACCTCGCGCAGGGCCTCGTCGACGTCCTTTTCCGAAAGGACGCCCTTGCCGCCGAGGCGGTCGAAGACGGACGAGAGACGGTCTGTCAGAACGTCGAACAAAACCAAGCTCCTATGGCCCAAACGCAATCAACCCCCGTGGACGATTGCGTCGACGGGGGGCCTCGCCGCCCTCGTCCCGGATATAGACCGGGGGTCGTGGCGGTGGAGGGCGCTGATCGAGATCAGGCCGGAAGGGCGCGCTTATGCGCCTGTGGAGAACTCAGGTCAAGAAAAGGCGGGATGACCCATGCGCTGGGCGATGAGCAGGCTTGCCGCCCCAAGGGCGAAGAACGCGAGGGCAATCAGCCAGATCCGGAGGAATGCTTTGAGAAACAACCAGTCGGCCGGCTTGACCGTAAGGCCTTCAGGCTCGAGCGTTTCGGTCCGGCGCCGTGCGTTGAACTCCCAGCCGGCGCGCAGGCTGCGTGGCAGCCTAGGGACCGTCATCGCCGCCATCACGAGCCAGCACGACATGAAACCCAGCAGCCCGGCGACAAACCCGGCCAGCACCAGCATCTCGATGACCGGCTTTGACATCTAAGCCCCCGTTGCGAACGCACCCCCCCGAATGCGTTACCGCCTTTAACCTCATAGTCGATTGCGAGTCTGCCCCTGAAGGTCTGTCAAGGACGCGCGCAGCGCGCCGCACGCGGCTGGCCTGCGGCCAGTCCTTGAGCGACCTTCAGGGGCAGGCAAACTGGCTGGCTTTAGGGTGGAGGCAGGGCCTCGCAGGCTGAGCTCAATGGGCTCGGCGCCATCGCCGTCGCCGCCTTCTGCTCGACCCCAGCGCCAACACGGGCATACCCAACCCTTCGCCCGTTGAGGGGGAAGGGAGAGGTGACACCCCAGCCCCGTGACAACACCCCCCGACACCCCCTAAACCTCCCGCATGGCCATCGGCGTGTTCGATAGCGGGGTCGGCGGCCTTACCGTCCACCACCGCCTCGTGGAACGGTTCCCAGACGCGGACTTCATCTACCTGGCCGACCAGGCCAACGCCCCCTACGGCGGCAAGACCGGCGAGGAGATCGTCGATCTGACCCGCGCGGGATGCGAGCGGCTGTTCGAGGCCGGGTGCAGCCTCGTGGTCCTCGCCTGCAACACCGCCGCCTCCGTCGCCCTGCGGCGGCTGCAGCAGACCTGGTTGCCCGACCACCGCCGCACCCTCGGCCGGCCGGTCAACGCCCTGGGCATCGTCGTCCCCACCATCGAGGCGGCCACCGGCCTGCCGTGGGAGCACGAGGCTGAGCGCCGCGGCGACAAGGTCGAGAAGCTCGACGTCCTCGGCGTTTTCTCGACGCCCGCCACGGCCCGCAGCCGGGTCTATGAGATCGAGGTCGACAAGCGGCGCCAGGACGTCGCGGTCTTCTCCGAGCCTTGCCCCAACCTTGCCCGGATGATTGAGGCCGGCGCCGACCGCGCCGCCCTGGCCGCCGAGGTCGAAGGCCACGTGGCGGCGCTGACCACCCGCATCGGCCGGGCCCCCGATCGCGCCATCCTCGGCTGCACCCACTACGAGATCGTCGCCGACCTGTTCCGCGCCGCCCTGCCGACGGGCACGCCGCTGATCCACCAGCCCGAGGCCACCGCCGACGCCCTCGCGCGCTACTTCGAGCGCCATCCGGAATATCTGGCGAAGGGGACCGGCCAACGCCGCTTCCTGACCACCGGCCAGGCCGGCGTGCAGCACAGCCTCGTCGAAACCTTCTGGGGCGCGCCCCTGACTTTCGAGCCCGCCTGACGGCGGCTTATCGCGCCGACCCCATTCCATGCGGCGCCCGCATCGCCGCTCCGGCCCGCGACCCCAGCCGCGCCAGGACCTGCGGATCGGTGATCCGGCGATAGACGGCCTGGACGATGCTGAACACGCCGAACAGCATCAGACCCGCCGCCACCACCGTGCGCTGCCAGCCGCCCAGGGCCGCCAGCGCTTCGCCCGTGTCGCCGGCCTGCTGCGGGTCCCCCGCCGCCGCCGCCTGCCACAGGAAGACGCCGACCAGCACGAACACCACGCCGCGCGCCACATAGCCGAGCCGGCCGCTCCACTTGACCCAGGCCTTGTTCGCCGCCCGGCCGTCGAGCTGCTTCAGGAACTTCAGACGATAGGCGCTCCAACCCTGCGCCAGGCCGCCGCCGATGAAGGCCAGCGCCAAAAGCCGCACCAGCATCTCGCCGCCAGGCAGGGCCAGCAGGCGTGCCGTCGCCGCCTCCTCGCCACCGCTGCCGCCCCCGGCGCCGCCAGAGCCGATCCCGAACATCAGTCCGGCCGCCAGCAACCCGAGTCCGACGTGGACCACGCCGCTCAACGCTCCGCCGATCCGCTTGACGGCGCCCTTCGCGCCCCGGCCGGCGCCTTCCAGGTCCAGGGCGGCCTCCGCGCATCGCCAGGCGCCATAGGCCAGCAGACCCAGGGCGATGACGAACAGCGCCAGCTTCCCCGGCCCGCTGTCGGCCAGCGTCTTCAGCGCCCCGGCGCTGCTCGTGTTGCGGCCGGCCTCGATCGCGAGGTAGCCGACCATGACGTATAGCGCGCCCCGCGCCGCAAACCCGAGGCGGGTGAAGGTCTCCAAACCTGGAACTGCCGACATCGCGTGATCCTCCGGCCGGGAGAAGCGGCGAGGGGAGGCGAATGTTCCGGGCGGTTACGTCCGCGGCTCACGCCGGCGTTCAGCCCTGCCCGAGTTCGGTCACCGGCGCGCCCGCCACATCAACGGCAGCATCAGCGGCAAGAACAGGAAGGCGAACTTCCCGCCCGTCGCCACCCACACCAGGGCGCTGAGCGCCAGTCCCGCAACCAGGATCAGCAGGCTGGTCGACAGCCTCACGGGTTGGTCCGGTGATTTTCCTGCGGCGTCACCGCGCCCGTCGCGTCGGCGTCGTTCTCGACGTCGCCCTCGTCGCTGTTCTCGCCCTGCAGGATGTGCGGGTCCTCGCCGGAGATGGTCGTCCCCTTCGACGAGCCGATCCCGGGGTTGGTTTCCAGGTCATCGCGCAGCGGCGGGGCCTGGCCGGACGGCGGATGCTTGGCGCTGGACATCTCTCTCTCCCAACAAGCTGTCCGGACCGAACCGGCCGGGCGGCGAACCGTTCCGACGGCGCCGCTCCCCCGCCTCCGCCGACAGGGCGGGGCGGCGTTTGCCGCCTCCCTGAATCCCGCCCCCGTGCTATGCACGGCCATCCACCCACGGGGGGTTCCCACCTCATGCCGACACAGATCCAGTCGCCGGAGATCCAGGCTTTCGCCACCGGGTTTCCGCTCACCCTTCTGCACGTGGCGATCACCGTCGCCATCCTGGTCGCCGCCGCCGCGGCCTACGTCCTCCTGACCCCGCACAAGGAGATCACCCTGATACGCGACGGCAACACCGCCGCCGCCGTGTCGTTCGGCGGCGTGCTGGTCGGTCTCGCGATCCCGCTGTCGGCGTCGCTGAAGTCGTCGACCAACCTGATCGAGATCGGCCTGTGGGGCGTCGCCGCCGTTGCTGTGCAGTTGTTGATCTTCCGCCTCGTCGACCTTGTCCTGCGCGGCCTGCCGCGGCGGATCCAGGATGGCGAGATGGCCGCCGCCGCCACCCTGGTCGGCGCCAAGCTCGCCACCGCCGTGATCATCGGAGCAGCCCTCTCCGGCTGACATGCGCTTTCCCTGAACCATGCACTTTCCGCGGCTCCCAGACTGGCTGATCTACGCCTGCGTCGTCGTCGCCCTGCTGATCGCGGCGCTCGGCCGGCAGGAGCGCGCCGACGCGCCTGAGCCGCCGCCGCCCGCTCCCGAGGTCGAGGGCGAGGCGCTGGGCCCGGCCTCGCCGTTCGACCCATCCGTCGTCGTCGACGTGCCGGACGCCGCCGGGCCGGCCACCGGCACCGCCTTCTCGATCGCCGATTCAGGAGTCTGGCTGACCGCCCGCCACGTGGTCGACGGCTGCCGCACCACCGCCATCGTGGTCGGCGAGGGCCGCGGCGTCGCCGCCCAGGTCCGCATCGACCCGCGCAGCGAGGCGGCGATCCTCACCACCGATGGCGGCGCGCCGCCGCTGCCGCTGGCCCTCGCCGAAAGCCTGCATCGCGGGGCCCGCGCCTACCATCCGGGCTTCCCGCAGGGCTCGCCCGGCGAGGCGTCGTCCAAGCTGCTCGGCCGCGAGACCCTGTTGGTGCGCGGGCGCGGCGCCCGGGCCGAGCCGGTGCTTGTCTGGGCCGAGACCGGCCGCACCGAGGGGCTCGACGGCAGCCTCGGCGGCCTCTCCGGCGCGCCGGCGCTCGACGCCGAAGGTCGGGTGATCGGCGTCACCATCGCCGAAAGTCCGCGCCGTGGCCGCATCTACACCACCGCGCCCGAGACCCTGGCCGCCGCCCTCGCCGACACGGGCCGCCGCTATCCCGCCGCCGCGTCGACTGCGGCCGGAGCCATCACCCCTGACAACTACTTCCGCGTCGCCGACAGCCTGCGCCGCGACCTGCGGGTGGCCCAGGTGGTGTGCCTGGCGGCCTAGGCTGCAGCCGCGGGATCGGGGTCCGGGGCGGCCTGGGCGTGAATGCGCTGTTCGCGCCGGTGCCGTGCGCCCAGCATCAAACAGAGGACGAGCGCCGGGATGCCGACCAGCGCCGTCCCCGTGAAGAAGATCGCATAGGCCGTCATCGGCTCGTAAGTGCGCTGCAACGCCTCGACCGCCGTGCCCGAGAAGCCCTTCAGCACTTTGCCCAGCAGGGCGTAGAAGCTGGAGAGCAGGGCG
This sequence comes from Phenylobacterium sp., assembly GCF_044236515.1. Taxonomy (GTDB): domain Bacteria; phylum Pseudomonadota; class Alphaproteobacteria; order Caulobacterales; family Caulobacteraceae; genus Phenylobacterium. Next base: position 16,073 of record NZ_JBIIGK010000006.1, on the reverse strand, counting down.
TACTGCGTGGCCGTGTAGCCGAGGCTGGTCAGGCTCGACATGTAAGCGACCAGCGCGGCGCCGGCGAAGCCGGTGGCGACGTTGTCGACCGCAATAGCCGTCCCCAGCGCCGTCGCGCTTGGCCCGGCGTAGGCGAGGGCGGCGAACGCCAGGTTGGATCCCGGCCCGAGGATCGCACCCAGCACCAGCGTCCGGACGAACCCCAGCCGGACGGCCGACAGCCCGGCCAGGGCGATGCCCACGAAGGTCGCCCCGAGCCCGATCGTCGCCCGCACGCCGCCGACCGTCTCCTTCGAAAGGCCGAGGTCGACGTAAAGCGGATTGGCCATTGGCCCCATCACAAAATCGGGCAGCCGGTAGAGGCTGATCGCCGCGAGCATCAGCACGGCCGCCCCGGCGCCGTGCGAGCGGAAGAAGGCGACGAACGGGCCGACGATGGCGTCGGCGAGGCCACGCGGCGTCCACAGCGCGGGACCCCTCTGCGCTGCCGACTGCTCGGGATGGATGCGGGCTGGCTCGGTGGCGAACAGGGTCGCCGTCAGCCCGACGCCAACCGCCAGCGCGCACAGGACGTAGGAGTTGTTCCAGCCGAGCTTGGCCGCGGCGATCAGGATCAGGGCGTCGGTGACCAGGATGGCGATGCGGTAGCCGAGCTGGAACGCCGCGGTCAGGAGCCCCAGGTCCGCGTCGCTCTCGGCACGCTCGATCCGCCAGGCGTCGACGACGATGTCCTGGGTGGCGGAGGCGAAGGCGACCAGCAGCGCGAACCCAGCGAAGGTCAGCAGCCCGCCGCCGGGCCCGATCGCCGCCATCGCGAACAGCCCGGCGCCGATCAGCACTTGCGACAGAACGATCCATCCCCGTCGCCGGCCAAGCCGCCCGAGCAACGGCACGTCGACCTTGTCGACTATGGGCGCCCACAGGAACTTCATCGAGTAGGCGATGCCGACCCACGAGAGGAAGCCGATGGCCGCCAGCTCGACGCCTTCCTCCCGCAGCCAATAGCCGAGCGTGTTGCCGGTCAGCATGAACGGCAGACCGGAGGAGAACCCCAGCAGGAGCGTGATGAGGACCCGCGGCTGCCGCAGCGCGAGCAGGACGTCACGGGAGGACGCGCCTTTGGGTTTCTGGTCGGCGGTCTCGGTTTGAACGGTCATCGGCGCCTCGCGGCGCCCCCGCGCCCGGTCAGCCGACCTTGGCGCGCGCCGCGTGTTCCGTCCAGCCGCCGCTCCGCGTCCAGCGGGTCAGCGCCGCGCGCAGCGCGTCGGGCGACAGCGGCTTGACGAGGAAGTCGTCCATGCCGGCCGCCAGACAGGCCTGCCGGTCATCGTCGAAGGCGTTGGCGGTCAGGGCCACGATCGGCGTCCTCAGGCCCTCGGCGCGCAACCGCCGGGCGGTCTCCTCGCCCGACATCCCGGGCATGCGCATATCCATCAGGATCAGGTCGTAGACCGCGACCTTGACCGCCGCCATCGCCTCGCCGCCGTCGAGGGCGTGGTCGACCTCGCAGCCCTCGCGGGTCAGCAAGGCTCGGGCCAGCATGGCGTTGATCGGGTTGTCCTCGACCAGCAGGATCCGCGCGCCCGGGGCCGCGGCGCGCACGATCCGCTCGTCCTCGGCCGCCTCGCCCGCCTCGCTCTTCGCCCCGGCGGCGATCAGCACCCGCTCGGCCAGGGACGCCCGCCGCAGCGGCTTGATCAGGTAGCCTGAGAACCCGGCCTGCCGGTAGGCCTCGATCCGGTCGCGCTCCTCGGCCGCCAGCAGCACGATGCAGCGTCGATCGGCCAGCTTGCCGACGTCCTCGTCCTCCCCCGCCAAGGCGTGGTCGAGCAAGGCGACATCGCCCGGCTGCGTCATCTCGAGCAGCGCTGCCGCCGAGGCCGCCACGGCCGGCTCCCCGCCGCTCGCCTCGATCTGCGCCGCCGCCGCCTCGCGCACGATGCCGCTGGGCGAGGCGACCGCCACCCGCCGGCCCTCCAGCACGCCTGGTGCGGGCGTCGTCGCGACCCGCGGGAACGCCGCCTCGAACCAGAACCGCGCGCCGCCGCCGGCCGCCGTCTCGACACCGACCTCGCCCATCATCGCCTGCGCCAGTCGCCGGGCGATGGCGAGGCCAAGGCCCGCGCCGCTGATTTCCGCCCGGCCCGCGTCGGCCTGCTGGAAGGTCTCGAAGATGCGCTCGCGGTCGGCGTCGCGCACCCCCGGCCCGGTGTCCTCGACCATGAACCGCAGCCGCCCCGCGGGCAGCCGCGCGACGCGGATCCGCACCCCGCCCCGGCTGGTGAACTTGACCGCGTTGCCGGCGAAGTTGAGCAGGATCTGCCGCAGCCGGTTCTCGTCGGCCCGGATCGCCCCGGCGTCGGCCGGCGCGCTCCAGGCGATCTCCAGCCCCTTCTCGGCCGCCCGCGGCGACAACAGCTCGCAGACCCCCTGCAGCAGGCTCTCGACGTCGAACACCGAGGTGTGCAGCTCCACCGCGCCCTCGCCGAGCTTGGCGAAGTCCAGGACGTCGTTGACGAGGTTTAGCAGGTGCTCGCCGCTCTCCCGCAGCGCCGCCGCATAGGTCCGCTGCTCGGCGGTGAGTTGGGTCCCTTCCAGCAGCCGCGCCATGCCTAGCACGCCATTTAGCGGCGTGCGGAATTCATGGCTCAGCGCCGCCAGCTGCGCTGCGCTGATTTGCGCGCGTCTCGGGCGGCGCGTGGACAGGGGACGGGGTGGCCTGCGCATGGCGACCCGTGTAGCCTTCAGGGGCTTAACGACGGGTCAAGCGAACCTAGCTGGCCCAAATTGGGGCGTTTTCGTGTCGCGATCAGCTATGAACGGCCGCCGTCGCCGAGCGTTGAAGTAGACGCGGCCTCGAAGCCGTCGTTTACTGTGTCCATTATGACGCCGCGCACCGATGTCGATCAGGATCGCGTTGAGCTGCTCACGCCTCGTGAGCGTGAATGCCTTCGGCTTGTCGATCAGCATCTGAGCTCCAAACAGATCGCCCGCGAGCTGGGCATGTCGAAAACTTCCGTCGACACCTACTGCGATCGCGCGCGGCGCAAGCTTGGCGTTCACGACCGCTACGAGGCCGCGCGCCTGCTGCGTAGCCGTGACGTTAACCTTGTCCCCATTGGATCAGGACACGACACGATCAGGACAGACACCCCCGACGATCGCTGGCTGGATACGCCGGCAACTCGGGAGGAGGCGGTCCGTGAGCGACTGGCAGAACTTCGACAATCGCGCAGTGATCGGCAGGGCGCTTCGCCTTCGCCGGGAGATCGACGACTTCCAGGCCAAATGGCCGACGCCGGAGTTGCGGGACGAGTCGATCCCGACGTTCAATTGGGATCAGCTCGAACGGCAACTGGTCGATCTTTCCGCGACCACCCAGCAGGCGGCGATGGCCCGGCACTTGGTTTCCGCGACCCGGAAGCTGGCGCCGTTCAAGCCGCCGGAAATGGTGCTGCGGGAGATCCTCTGCATGACTTGGGTTCTCCTCGACGAGAACTTCAAGCCGGAAGCCGAAGGATCGGCAGAAATGATCTAAGTCCCGTCGCCCGGATCGGGGCGATCGTCGGGGTCGCGATCATCACCGCCCTTGCTTTCGGGGGGATGCTGGCCGGCCTCCACGCGCTTCAGAACCTGGCGGCGAATTTCGTCCGGGCCTGAACGGGTCCTAAACCACAACCTTGTTATCCCAGCGGCTGGCGCCCCTCAGAAGCGCCGGCAGGAGAGAACTCATGCTTAAGCAACGTCGTATGGTGGCTGAACAAATCGCCGGCGCCCTGTTCGAGGCCGAGTCGGCCATCGACGCGGCCATCGCCAAGACCGCGACCCTGACGGGCGTCATGCCGTCGCTGCGCGCCCAGGCCGGCGCCTCGGCCCTGATCGGCCAGGACGCGGTGGAACGCGCCAGCCAGGCGATCATGGCCCTGGCGGAAGCCCGTCGCGCCATCGTCGAGACCCACAAGGAACTCAGCGTCGCGCAAGGCCAGATCGGTCTCGGCGCCATCAAGATGGTCGGCGATCCGGGCGGCGAGAAGCCGGATCCGAACGGCGTGGTGCACGGCCGCCAACTGCGCGAAGTCGTCGCCGCCTGATCGCACGTTCCACTTCGAACGTACGTTTGGCATTGTGGGCCCTCGGTGCAACCGGGGGCCCTTTGCGTTGGAGCTGCCTCAATTCCTCTGGCCGACGACGGTGATGTTCGTCTGCGCCCTGGCGGCGTGGCGTGGCGGCCCGGATGAGCGGCTTGCGGCCGGCGGGTTGCTTGCCGGCTGGGCGCTGACGATGACTGTCTACCGCGAGCAGTTCACCCAGACCGAATGGGGCATTCTTCTCGTGGATCTGGCGCTGCTTGTGCTGCTGATCTGGATTGCTATGCGCACCACAAGCTTCTGGCCGATCTTCGCGGCCGGCTTTCATCTGCTCGCCCTGATGACCCATCTCGCGAACGCGGTGGATGTCGAGGTAGGGGCGTGGGCCTACTACACCGCCGAAATCATCTGGGGCTATCTGCTGGCGTTCTCGATCGGTGTCGGGGCCTGGACCTACCGCTACGGCCGGCTGGTCGCCCGCTGAGCGTTCAGCCGGCGAACGCCGGGCCGCCGGCGAGCAGACCGGCCCCCGCCCGCCGGTAGATCAGCGCCTCGGCGACATGCACCCGGCGCACGGCGTCGGAGCCTTCGAGGTCGGCGATGGTTCGCGCCAGGCGCAGGGTGCGGGTCCAGCCGCGGGCCGTCAGGCCGCTGGCCTCGGCGGCCCGCGACAGCAGCGCCTTGCCCGCTTCGTCCAGCGCCGCGATGCGGGTCAGACCATCCCCTTCGGCGCGGGCGTTGAGCACCGCGCAGTCCTCGGCCTCGGCGCGCTCGAGCTGAACCTGCCGCGCCCTGGCCACGCGGGCCGCCGCTTCGGCGGTCCCCTCGGCCGGCGGCGGCAGGGCGAGGTCGGCCGGCGTCACCGGCGGAACCTCGACCTGAAGGTCGATGCGGTCCATCAGCGGTCCGGACACCTTGCCCTGGTAATTGGTCTGGCAGAGCGGGGCCCGGCCGCAGGCGCCGCGCCCGGCGCCGCCATGCCCACAGCGGCAGGGGTTCATGGCCGCCACCAACTGCACCCGCGCCGGATAGCGGACATGGGCGTTTGCGCGCGCGACGACCACCTCGCCGATCTCCAGCGGCTGGCGCAGGGAGTCCAGCGCCTGCGCCCCGAACTCCGGTAACTCGTCGAGGAACAGGACGCCGTTGTGGGCCAGGCTGACCTCGCCGGGCTTGGCCTTGAGCCCCCCGCCGGTCAGGGCGGCCATGCTCGCCGAATGGTGCGGCGCCCGGAACGGCCGGTCCCGCGCAAGCTGCCCCTTGGCGATCAGGCCGGCGACCGAGTGCACCATCGAAGTTTCGAGCAACTCGGCGGCGGTCAGCGGCGGCAGCAGGCCGGGCAGGCGGGCGGCCATCATCGACTTGCCCGATCCGGGCGGGCCGACGAACAGCAGGTTGTGGCCGCCGGCGGCGGCGATTTCGAGAGCCCGCTTGGCGTGCTCCTGGCCCTTCACGTCCTTCAGGTCGGGCACGCGGCCGCCTTCCAGCAGGATCCCGGGTTTCGGCGGCGAGAGCACCTGGGTTCCGCGGAAGTGGTTGACCAGGGCGACCAGCGACGGCGCCGCAAGGATCCGCGTGTCGGCCGCCCAGGCCGCCTCCGCCCCGCAGGCCTCCGGGCAGATGAGGCCAAGGCCCAGGCCCCCGGCCGCCACGGCCGCCGGCAGGGCCCCGGCCACGGCGGTGATCCGGCCGTCGAGGGACAGCTCGCCCACCGCCGCCCACTCGGTCAGGGCGTCCGGCGGGATCACTCCCATGCCGGCCATGATGGCCAGGGCGATCGGCAGGTCGTAGTGGCTGCCCTCCTTGGGCAGGTCGGCGGGGGCGAGGTTGGCGATGATCCGCTTGGCCGGCAAGGCAAGGCCGAGACCGGCGAAGGCGGCGCGCACGCGCTCGCGGCTCTCCGAGATCGCCTTGTCGCCCATCCCGACGAGGAAGAACTTGTGCTCGCCGCCGGTGAACTGGACCTGCACGTCGACGCGGACCGCCTCGACGCCCTGGAACGCCACCGTCACAACCCGCGCGGCCATGCCCTAGCCCTTGTGTTCCCGAGCCATTTATCCACAAGCCCTGGCCTCCAGCGAAGGCTGTTTCCAGAACGAATATGGAACAAACGGCGAAGAAGCAACCCGGTTGCGCGGCCGAGGGTTCAGCCGCGCTTCGCCTCGATCGTCCGCCAAAGGATTTCCGTAGCGTCGATCCCGGTGAAGGTCTTCAGGGCCACGGCGCCGGTCGGCGAGGTGACGTTGATCTCCGTCAGCCACTCGCCGATCACGTCGATGCCGACGAACAGCAGGCCGCGCGCCTTCAGCTCCGGGCCGATGGCGGCGCAGATCTCCAGGTCGCGGGCGGACAGTTCCACCGGTTGCGGCCTTCCGCCCACGGCCATGTTGGAGCGGATCTGGCCGGGGCTCGGCACGCGGTTGATCGCCCCGACCGGCTCGCCGTCGACGAGCAGGATGCGCTTGTCGCCCTGGGTGACCGACGGCAGGAACTTCTGGACGATCACCGGCTCGCGGCTGAGCTCGGCGTGCAACTCCAGCAGGGTGTCGAAGTTCGGATCGTCCGACAGGTGGCGGGTGACGCCCGAGCCGCCCTTCCCGTTCAGCGGCTTCAGGACCACGTCGCCGTGCCGGGCGCGGAACTCGGCGATCGCCTCGCGGTCGGCGGTGATCAGGGTCGGGGGCTGAAGTTCCGGGAACTTGGTGACGAACAGCTTCTCCGGCGCATTGCGCACCTCGACCGGGTTGTTCACCACCAGGGTCTTGGGGTGCACGGCCTCCAGGAAGAAGGTCGTGTCGATATAGTGCATGTCGAACGGCGGGTCCTGGCGCAGCAGGACGACGTCGAAGTCGGACAGCTCCGCCTGCCGCGGCGTCGACAGGCGGGCGTGATCGCCCTTCACCCGCTGGACCGTCACGTCGCGGCCGCGGGCGAAGACCCGGCCGCTCTCCAGCGCCAGGGCGTCGGGGGTGTAGACGAACAGCGAGTGCCCGCGGGCCTGAGCGGTCTCCATCATCAGGAAGGTGGTGTCGCCATCGATGTTGATCCCCGCGATGGGATCCATCTGCACCGCAACCTTCAGCGACATCGCCCGCTCCCGATAACCCAGGCGACCGACATAGGCGGTGTGTGGGCGGGACGCTAGTTCAGGCGCAGGCGGACCCGCTCGCGTTGCGCCCGGGCCGCCAGGGCCGCGCCGCCGTCGAGGGTGGTGGCGCGGGCCAGGGCCTCCAGCGCGCCGGCCAGAGCCCCCTGGCCCTCGCGGGCGGCGGCGACGTCCAGCCAGGGCCGGTGGTCGGTGGGATCGAGCAGGGCCCGGCGCAAGGCGGCCCGCTCGGCGCGGGCGTAGTCGCGGACCGCCGAGGCGCGGGCGTAGATCGTGTTCTGCAGCCGGATCAGCACCGCTCGGTCGCTGACCGGCGCCATCAGCCGGTCGAGCCGGTCGGCGACGTTGGGCGTCAGGCCGGCGTGCAGGGCGCGCCGGGTCAGTTCCGACGGTAGCACCACCCGGCCCTCGGAGAACGGGTCCAGGGCCAGCGGACCTTCCTCGGTCTCGATGCGCAGCAGGAAATGGCCGGGAAAATCGACGCCCTGCAGGGTCAGCCCGCAGCGGCGGGCCGCGTGCAGGTAATAGACCCCCAGCGACACGGCCAGGCCTTTGCGCCGCTCGCACACCGAGATCACGTCGGCATTGGCCGGGTCTTCGTAGGTCAGCAGATCGCCGGCCAGGCCGAGGTCGCCGGCCATGGCCTCGGCGAGGGCTTCCTCCGGACTTTCGATCTTCAGCCGGGCGCTGAGCCGTTGGACCCCGGCGGCGGCGAGATCGCGCACCGCCTGCCCGTCGCGGCCCGGGTCCTCGTGGACCGCGCAGGCGATGGCGGCGTCCAGCAGCGGGAACTGACCGTCGACGGCGGTTCCCGCGTCCAGCAGCACGCTCTCGGCCTCGTCTCGTTCCATGCCCGTCCCGGCGCAATCCATGGGCTAGCCGCCCTTCCAAGCGTCGGGAATATGCATAGGAAGCCGCCTGGGCGCGAGTGCCACGAGGTCGAGGCGAACCGTCGCATCCGCCAGCGCCCTCCGTCGGGCGGCCAGGAGCGCGCCGGCCCGGCGCAGCCGGTCGCGCTGATCGAAGGTCACGGTCTCCAGGGCGTCGGCGATGTTGGCGCGTCGCTTGACCTCCACCACCGCCAGCACCCGGCCTCGCAGTGCGAGGATGTCGATTTCGGCCGGGCCGGCGCGCAGCCGGAACCCGAGAATTCGGTAGCCTTTCAGCATCAACCAAAGGGCCGCCAGCGACTCGCTTCGCCGGCCGGCGAGCCGGGCCGTCCGGCCACGCTCCGCCCGCACCCCGCTCACCTGCCGGCCCTCAGTTCCATCGCCCGGCGGTAGAGGTCGCGGCGGGGAAGGCCAAGCGCCTTGGCGACCTCGGCGGCGGCGTCGGCCGGCTTCAGCCGGGCGAGCGCGTCGGCCAGGGCGGCGTCGGCATCCGCGGCGCTGGCTTCGGTTTCCCGGCCCGGCCCGACCAAGACGACGATCTCGCCCTTTGGCGCTTCGAACTGCGGGTCGGCGGCCAGGGTGGAGAGCGGCCCGCGGACGATCGTCTCATAGAGCTTGGTCAACTCCCGGCAGACCACGGCCTCGCGATCGCCGAGCACCGCGGCCATGTCAGCGAGGCTGTCGGCCAGCCGCGAGCCGCCCTCGAAGAACACCAGGGTTGCGCGGATGCCGGCCAGCTCCGCCAGGAAGGTCCGCCGCGCCGCGCTCTTTGGGGGTGGGAAGCCGGCGAACAGGAACCGGTCGGTGGGCAGTCCGGCGACGGACAATCCGGCTAGCAGGGCCGAAGCGCCAGGGATCGGGAACACCGGATGGCCGAGTTCAGCGGCCTCCTTGACCAGCCGATAACCGGGGTCGGAGACGAGCGGCGTTCCGGCGTCGGAGATCAGCGCCACCCGGCCGCCTTCGGCCAGCGCCGCCATCGCCCGCGGCCGGGTGGCCTCGGCGCCATGCTCGTCGTAACGGGCGAGCTTCGCCGAGAGGCCATAGGCGGACAGAAGCTTGCCGGCCACCCGGGTGTCCTCGGCCAGCACCAGGTCGGCGGCGGCCAGGACGTCAAGGGCGCGCAAGGTGATATCGCGCAGGTTCCCGATCGGCGTCGCCACGACATAGAGCCCCGGCGCCAGCGGCGCGTCGTCGAGCTGTGGCGGCGGAATGAGGCGGGCCATGCGGTGAATGAGCCGGTCGGGGCGCGAAAGGCAAGGCCAATGGCCGCGTGGCCACCGGTTGGGACGCGCAGGGCGCCTAGGTCAGCAGTTCGCGGGTGACCGCGTCGAGGAGCAGGCGTCCGTGGCGGGTGGCGCGGAGACGTTCGGGGTCGGGAGCAATCAGGCCCAGGTCGACGAGGTGGGCGATGCGGCCGGGGTCGAGGTCGAGGGCGGCGAGCTCGGAGAACGCCACCCCGGCCGCGATCCGCAGCCCGCTCAGGACCCGCTCCTCGGCCGCCTCGCGGGGGCTCAGGGCCTCGCGCGTCGCGAGACCGGCGCCGGTTTCGGCCACGGTCCGGATGTAGTCGGCGGGCCGGGCCGTCGCGACGGTGGCCTGCCGCGCGCCGGCGCGCGTGATCCGACCGTGCGCGCCGGGGCCGACGCCGAGGTAGTCTTCGCCGCGCCAGTAGACGAGGTTGTGCCGTGAGCGCGCCGCCGCGCCCCGGGCGTGGTTCGACACCTCGTAGGCCTCGAAGCCGGCGTCTTCCAGCACCAGCTGCGTGGCGTCGAAAAGGTCGCCCTGGGTCTCGCCGCCGGGCGGAACGATCCGGCCGCGGCGCACCGCCCGGTCGAAGGCGGTGCCGGCCTCGATGGTCAGCTGGTAGGGCGAAAGATGCTCGGGACCAAGATCGAGAGCGCGGCGCAGTTCCTCGCGCCAGGTGTCCGGCGTCTGGCCGGGCCGGGCGTAGATCAGGTCCAGCGACAGGCGCGGGAAGGCTCGTCCCGCGACCCGCGCCGCGCGGATCGCCTCGGCGGCGTCGTGGTTGCGGCCGAGCAGGGCCAGAGCGTCGTCGTCCAGCGCCTGCAGGCCCAGCGACAGGCGGTTGACGCCGGCGTCGGAGAAGGCCTCGAACCGGCCTGCCTCAGCGTCGGTCGGATTGGCTTCCAGCGTCACCTCGAGGTCGTCGGCCGGCGTCCAGAGGCGCCGGGCCGCCGCGACGATTTCCGCCGCCCAGGCGGGGTCCATCAGCGACGGGGTGCCTCCACCCAGGAACACCGACACCAGGGTGCGCGGGCCGGTCAGCGCCGCCTGTGCCGCGAGGTCGGCGACGATGGCGCGCGTCAGGGCCGCGGCCTCCTCCGCGCGGCCACGGTCGCGATAGACGTTGAAGTCGCAGTAGGGGCAGATCTTCGCGCAATAGGGCCAGTGGACGTAGACACCCAGCGGCGGCGGGGCCTCAGGCATCGGCTGTCACAGGAGCGCGGCCTTCAGCTTGGCGAAGGCCAAGGCCCGGTGGCTCATGGCGTCCTTACGCGTCGGCTCCATTTCGCCGAACGTCAGGTTCTCGCCGTCGGGCAGGAAGATCGGGTCGTAGCCAAAACCGCGGGCCCCGCGCGGCGGAAAAACCAGCGTGCCGTCGACCCGGCCCTCGACAACCACGGCCGGGCCGTCCGGCCAGGCGACGGCGAGGGCGCTGGTGAACCACGCCGAGCGATCGTCGCTCTCAACCTCCTCCAGGCGGTCGGCGACCTTCTGCATAGCGACGGCGAAGTCCTTGCCGGGACCCGCCCAGCGCGCCGAATAGATTCCCGGCTGGCCCCCCAGCGCCGTCACCGACAGCCCGGAATCGTCGGCGATGGCGACGAGGCCGCTGGCTTCCGCGGCCGCCCGCGCCTTCAGCATGGCGTTGCCGGTGAAGGTGCTCTCCGTCTCCTCGGGCTCGCCGAGGCCGAGCTCGCCCGCCGTCACCAGCTCGAACCGACCTTCGAGGATCTCGGAGATCTCGCGCGCCTTGCCGGGATTGTGCGTCGCCACCACCAGTCGGGCGCCGGGTTCGAGCTTCAGGGCCATCTCACACTCCAGGTCATGCGGCGATGAACATCGCAGGCGCGCGTCATATCGACTAGGTTCGGCCGGCAAAAGGCGGGGGCATGCATGCGCGCACTGGGTCCGGGATCGGTGTCCAGTTTCCTGAAGATCATCCTGGACGTGGTCTACGTGGCGCTGTGGATCACCTTCGGGGCGGTGGCCCTGATGCTGCTCGCCGCCCTGCTGTTCAGCTTCAACCCGAACCTGTTGCTGTCCTCGATCCGCACCGCGGACGCCACCGAGGTGGCCACCCGCGCGCCGCTGTTCGCCGGCATGCTGCTGGCCTTCGGGCTCACGGTGGGCGGCGTGCTGATCATCGTCGACGCCCTGCGCCGCATCTTCACCACCCTGACGGCCGGCGACCCGTTCCACCCCGACAACGTCGGCCGCCTGCGTCTGATCGGCCTGTTGCTGGCCGCGCTGGAGCTCGGCCGCTATCTCGTCTGGGGCGTTAGCGCCTGGACCCCGCTGGTCGAGCGGGTGGAGCCGAACTTCAGCCTTACGGCCTGGTTCTCGGTGCTCGTGGTGTTCGTCCTGGCGGAGGTGTTCCGCGAGGGCGCGCGCCTGCGCCGCGAAGCCGAGCTGACGATCTGAGGGGCCGCAAATGCCGATCCGCATCCGCCTCGACCGCATGCTGATGGACAGGCGCATGTCGCTCAGCGAGCTCGCCGACCGGGTCGGCGTGACCGCCGCCAACCTGTCGATCCTCAAGGGGGGCGAGGCGCGGGCTGTGCGCTTTGCGACCCTCGCCGCCCTCTGTCGCGAGCTCGACTGCCAGCCGGGGGACCTCTTGGACTACGAGGCCGGCCCCGAGGACGCCGGCGAGGAATAGGACTCCCCTCTCCGTCCGCCCACGGCCGCGCAAGGCCGGCCATGGGGAGGCGTCTTATTTCGCCGTCGCCTGGCGCTGCAGCTCGCACAGCTCGCCGATGCCCTTGCGGGCCAGGCTGAACAGGGCCTCGAACTCGGCCTGCGTAAAACCGCGCTTCTCGCCGGTCGCCTGGATCTCGACGATGTCGCCGGCTCCGGTCAGCACGAAATTGGAGTCGGCCTCGGCGTTGGAATCTTCCTCGTAGTCGAGGTCGAGGACCGGCACGCCGTTGAACACGCCGCAGCTCACCGCCGCCACCTGGTCGAGGATCGGATCGGTGGCGAGCACGCCTTCGTCCAGCAGGTAGCGCGTCGCCATCCGCAGCGCCGCCCAGGCGCCGGTGATCGCCGCCGTGCGGGTGCCGCCGTCGGCCTGCACCACGTCGCAGTCGAGGGTGATCTGGCGCTCGCCGAGCGCCTTCATGTCGACGACGGCTCGCATCGAGCGGCCGATCAGGCGCTGGATCTCCTGCGTGCGGCCCGACTGCTTGCCGGCCGCGGCCTCGCGGCGGCCGCGCGTGTGGGTCGCGCGGGGCAGCATGCCGTACTCGGCCGTCACCCAGCCTTGGCCGCGTCCGCGCAGGAACGGCGGCACGCTCTCCTCGACGCTGGCGGTGATCAGCACCTTGGTGTGCCCGAAGGTGACCAGGCACGAGCCCTCGGCATAGCGGCTGACGCCCATCTCCAGGGTGACAGGGCGCAGCAGCTCGGGCGTGCGTTCGGACGGGCGCATGGAAACTCCTGCCTTTTTCGGCTTCTTCCGGCGTCTTGCGCCGACGAAGGTCGCGCTTATCCTAGATCATCGAAGCCCCGTCCACGGGCCAACCTCTTTAAGTCCGAGCCGACAGGTCACGTGAGCAGCCCGTTCTTCGCCCGCGGCCCGGCCCTCGCCGAACTGGACGAGCGCGCACGGGACATCTTCCGGCGGATCGTCGAGAGCTACCTCGAGACCGGCGAGCCGGTCGGCTCGCGCACCCTGGCCCTCAGCGGCGTCACCCTGTCGCCGGCGTCGATCCGCAACACCATGCAGGACCTGACCCGGCTCGGCCTGCTCGGCGCGCCGCACGTCAGCGCCGGACGCCTGCCGACCCATGCCGGCCTGCGCCTGTTCGTCGACGGCCTGCTGGAAGTCGGCGACGTCGGCGAGGACGAGCGCCGCAACATCGAGGCGCGGCTGCGGGCCCATGGCGGCAATTTCGAGGATGCGCTCAACGAGGCCTCGAAGATCCTCTCGGGCCTGGCCGGCGGCGCGGGGGTGGTGGTCACGCCGATCCGCGACGCCGGGGTCAAGCACGTCGAGTTCGTCTCCCTCGGCGTCGAGCGCACCCTGGCGATCATGGTGTTCGAGGATGGCACGGTGGAGAACCGGCTGATCCGCCTGCCGGCCGGTGTGACGCCGTCGGCGCTGACCGAAGCGGCCAATTTCCTCAACGCCCGCCTGCGCGGCCGCACCCTGTCGGAGGCCAAGGCCGACCTGCGCACCGACCTCGACCGCGCCCGCCGCGAACTCGACGAGACCGCCGCCCGTTTGGTCGAGGACGGTCTTGCCGCCTGGAGCGGCGGAGACGAGGACGCTCGGGCGCTGATCGTCCGCGGCCGCGCGAACCTGCTGGAGGAGGCGCAGGCGGTCGAGGACCTGGAGCGCGTCCGGTCCCTGTTCGAGGACCTGGAGCACAAGGAGCAGCTGATCCAGCTTCTCGACGGGGTGCGCGACGGCCAGGGCGTGCGCATCTTCATCGGCGCCGAAACGCGGCTGTTCTCGCTTTCGGGTTCCGCCGTGATCGCCGCGCCCTATATGACGGGCTCGCAGCGCGTGGTCGGCGCGATCGGGGTGATCGGTCCGGCCCGTCTGAACTATGCCCGGATCATTCCGTTGGTGGACTACACCGCCCGCGTGCTTGGTCAGGTGATGAAGACGTAAGTTTGGGAAAGCAGTCAGGTAGACATGTCCGAAGACACGACGCCCTCCGAACATGAGGACGCCTCCGCGGCCGACGAGGCGGCGGATCAGGTTCTGGCGCTGAAGGCGGAAGCCGCGGCCCTGAAGGAACAGGTCCTGCGCTACGCCGCCGACATGGAGAACACCCGCCGCCGGGCCGAGAAGGAGGCCAACGACGCGCGCGCCTACGCGATCCAGAAATTCGCCCGCGACCTGCTGGGCGTGGCAGACAACCTCGCCCGCGCGACCGCCCACGCGCCGGCCGACCACGCCGACAGCGTGGTGAAAAATTTCGTCGTCGGGGTCGAGATGACCGAGAAGGAGTTGCTCGGCGCCTTCGAACGCAACGGCCTCAAGAAGATCGACCCCAAAGCCGGCGACAAGTTCGACCCGCACCAGCATCAGGCCATGGCCGAGCAGCCGGGCGATGGCGTGGCGCCGGGCTCGGTCCTGCAGGTGATGCAGCCGGGCTACGAGCTGCTGGGCCGGCTGATCCGCCCGGCCATGGTCGTGGTCGCCGCCCGCGGCGCAGCTCCGTCGGCGGACCCGTCGGCCGGCGGCGCGAATGGCGGACCGAGCGGCGGCTATGGCGCGGCGGACGAGGCGACGGGCGGTTCTGTGGATCGCCGCGCCTAACCGCGCGCCGGCCTCTTTCCCACCCCGGGAAAATGGCTAATGTCGCAAGTCCCTTTCTGTCGGGAGCGCGGGGCGTACCGATTCGCCTCGCGTGCGCGCGTTTCGAGGTCCGGGACTAAGGCATGAAGCTGACGATCGAGCGGGCGGCGCTGCTCAAGGCGCTGGGCCACGTGCAGAGCGCTGTCGAACGGCGCAACACCATTCCGATCCTGTCCAACGTCCTCTTGTCGGCGGAGCGCGACCGGCTGACCTTTTCGGCCACCGATCTCGACATGGAGATCATCGACGAGGCCCTGGCCCAGGTCGATCAGCCGGGCCAGATCACCGCTCCGGCCCACACCCTGTACGAGATCGTCCGCAAGCTGCCGGAAGGGGCCGACGTCTCGCTGAGCTTCACCGGCGAGGACCCGCGCCTGACCGTCGCGGCCGGCCGCTCGCGCTTCAACCTGCCCGTTCTGCCGGCCGGCGACTTCCCGGTGATGTCGTCGGAGGGCCTGTCCGGCCGGATGAGCGTCGACGTCAACGACCTGATCCGCCTGATCGACAAGACCCGCTTCGCCATCTCCGCGGAGGAGACGCGCTATTACCTGAACGGCCTCTACGTTCACACGGTCTCCGACGGCGGCCAGACCAAGCTGCGCGCCGTCGCCACCGACGGCAGCCGCCTGGCGCTCGCCGAGATGCCGGCGCCCGAGGGGGCGGTGGGTACGCCCGGCGTCATCGTGCCGCGCAAGACGGTCAACGAGGCCCGCCGCCTGCTCGATGACGCGGGCGAGATGGTCGAGCTGCAGATCAGCCCGCAGAAGGTCCGCTTCGAGTTTAACGGCGCGGCCCTCACCTCCAAGGTGATCGACGGAAACTTCCCGGACTACGCCCGGGTCATCCCGAAAGAGAACAACCGCACGGTGATGGTCGACGCCAAGCTGTTCGCCCAGGCGGTCGACCGGGTCGCGACGATCTCTGCGGAAAAGAGCCGCTCGGTGCGCATGGCCATCGAGCCGGGCCGCGTCGTGCTGACCGTCCGCAACATGGAAGCCGGCCAGGCCGTCGAAGAACTCGAGATCGACTACGACGGCGAGCCCTTCGAGCTGTCGTTCAACGCCCGCTACCTGCTCGACGTCACTGACCAGATCTCGGGCGAGCAGGCCGAGCTGCGGTTCGGCGGCCCGAACGATCCGGCCCTGATCCTCGATCCGGGCGATCTGGACGTTCAGTACATCCTGATGCCGCTGCGGGTGTAAGTTCCCTCCCCTTGAGGGGGAGGACGGCGTCAGTGCCCGTGTGGGCCTTCGTAGACGCCGGGGGCCAGGCGCTCGTCCTCCGGGCCTTCGCCGGCGTCGCCGGCCAGCACGAAGCGGCGGTCGCAGTAGGGGCATTCGACGAAGGTCGCCTCGCCCATCTCCAGCCAGACCCGCGGGTGGCCCAGCGCCCCGCCGACGCCGTCGCAGGCCACGCGGCCGGTGCGGATG
>NZ_JBIIGK010000226.1:0-3608 GCF_044236515.1 Phenylobacterium sp. | reverse complement strand
CGATAGCCGCCGCCGGGCCCGCGGGCGCTGCGCACCAGGCCCTTGCGGCGCAGGCGGGCGAACAGCTGTTCGAGGTACGAAAGCGAGATTTCCTGGCGCTCGGCGATATCGGCCAGGGCCACGGCGCGACCGGCTTCACCTTCGCGGCGCGCGAGGTCGGCCATCGCCATTACGGCATAGCGACCTTTGGTGGAGAGGCGCATGGCTTTGACCCCGTGCAGTTTTCGCGCGCATCCCGGCTCGCCTGTGCTACAAGCCGCCGCCTTGCGCGCGGGCTCGTGCCCGGTTCGGCCGGTTGGGCGGGACTTAGGAAGACCCAGCGCAGCAGTCAAGTATTCTGGACCGGGAAGAGGATTTCGATGCCAGAGGTGGTTCTGACCGGCGCGGCCGGGCGGATCGAAGGCCGCTACACCCAGGGCAAGAGCGAGACGGCTCCCGTCGCCCTGATCCTGCACCCGCACCCCAAGGCGGGCGGCCAGATGAACAACCCGGTGACGGTCCAGCTCTTCCACCTGTTCATGAAGCGCGGCTTCTCGGTGCTGCGCTTCAACTTCCGCGGCGTCGGCCGGAGCCAGGGCGAATTCGACAGCGGCATCGGCGAGCTCGCCGACGCGGCGACGGCGCTGGACTGGCTGCAGTCCACGAACCCGGCCGCCTCGCAGTGCTGGGTCGCCGGCTATTCGTTCGGCGCCTGGGTCGGCATGCAGCTGCTGATGCGTCGCCCGGAGACCGACGGCTTCATCTCGGTGTCGCCGCCGACCAACGCCTACGACTTCTCGTTCCTGGCCCCCTGCCCGGCCTCCGGCCTGATCCTGCACGGCGGCGCGGACACCGTGGTGCCGCCGGTCGAGGTCGAGCGCGTGGTCTCCAAGCTGCGCACCCAGAAGGGCATCGTCATCGACTACGACGTGGTCGAGGGCTCCAGCCACTTCTGGGTCGAAAGCCTGCCTGAGGTCGAGACGCGCGTCGGAGCCTACCTAGACAAGCGCCTGGCGGCGGAGCCGGCCTGACGGCTGTGACGACGCCCGGCGACGCCATCCGCGCACGCCGGCGGCTGACCAACAAGCTTATAGCGGCTCACGAGGCGGCGCGGCTACGGCCGTTCTTCGTCCACGACGCGCGGCTGATCGCCGGCGACGGCGCGCTGATCCTCGGCGCCGACCAGATCGTCCGGGCCTTCGCCGCCCAGTTCGCCGATCCCGACTTCACGACCTACGTGCGCACGCCGGACGAGGTGGAGGTGGACGCGGCCGGCGACCGGGCGTCCGAAACCGGCCGATGGGTGGCGCACTGGAAGAGCGGCGAGATGAGCGGCCGCTATATGGCCAGCTGGCGGCGGGTGACGGGCCAATGGGTGATCGAGAGCGAGCTCTACGTCACCCTTTCGGAGTAGACGCCGCGATGAGCGTCTCGCGCTCCGCCGCCGTCAGCACCCGCCAGCGACCCTCCTCGAGGTCGCCGAGGTGCAGGGGGCCGATGCGGATGCGGACGAGGTCCATGACATGCATGCCGACCAGCTCGCACATCCGGCGGATCTGGCGGTTGCGGCCTTCCTTGAGGATGAAGCGGAGCTGCTGCCCCTCGACGACGCTGACCTTGGCCGGCTTCAGCTCGCGGCCGTCCATCTTGAGGCCGTGGCACAGCAGACGGATCTTGTCCGG
Source organism: Phenylobacterium sp. (assembly GCF_044236515.1). GTDB lineage: Bacteria > Pseudomonadota > Alphaproteobacteria > Caulobacterales > Caulobacteraceae > Phenylobacterium. Next base: position 1,947 of record NZ_JBIIGK010000226.1, on the reverse strand, counting down.
CGTGATCTTGCCGGTGACGCGGACCAGGTACTCTTTGTCGAGGTCGGACTCGGGGCCGATGATCGCCTTGGCGAGCACCCCGTCTTCCGAGAGGATCAGCAGGCCCCGGCTGTCCATGTCGAGGCGGCCGAGAGGCGCCAGGCGAGTGTCGCGGTCGGGGATTTCCGGCGCCTCGCCGACGAGCGCCTTGGCGGTCAACAGGCGGACGGCGGGCGTCTGGCCGGCCTCCGGCTGGGCGGAGACGACGCCCATCGGCTTGTGCAGCACCACGCTCATCGGACCCGAGCCGCCGGCGTCCGCCAGGGTCAGGGTCTGGCCCGGCAGGATCTTGCGGCCGGCGTCGGTCACCACCTCGCCATCGATGGAGACGAGACCCTGAGCGATCAGGCCCTCGGCCTCCCGGCGCGAGCAGACGCCGCTCTGGCCCAGCCACTTGTTGATCCGCTGTGGCTCGGCCTCGTCGTAGCGGCGCGTCCAGGCCATCAGGCGTCCCTCGGCGGATAGGTGTGGCGGGCGCCGGTCGGGTCCTCGACCTCGTCGTCACCGAGATAGGTCGGGCCCACCGGAACCTTGCCGTGGCCGCCCGGGATGTCGAGGACATAGGTCGGCTGGCAAAGGCCCGACACCCGGCCCCGCAGGTCGCGCATCAGCGCCTGGCCTTCGGCGAGGCTGGTCCGCAGGTGGGAGGTGCCGGGGGCGAGGTCGCCGTGATGCAGGTAGTACGGCTTCACCCGCGCCTCGACGAGGGCCCGCATCAGCGCTTCCAGGCTCTCCGGATCGTCATTCACGCCCCTCAGCAGCACCGTCTGGCCGAGCATGGGCGTGCCAGCGTCCACCAGCCGCGCGCAGGCGGCGCGGGCGGCGTCCGTCAGTTCGCGGGCATGGTTGGCGTGCAGGGCGACGTAGACCGCCTTGCCCGGGCATTTCAGGGCCGCGACCAGTTCATCGGTGACGGTTTCGGGTTCGACCACCGGCACCCGGGTATGGAAGCGGACGACCTTGACGTGGGGCACGGCCGCCAGACGGGACATCAGGTCGGACAGGCGGCGCGGCGACAGGACGAAGGGATCGCCGCCGGTGACGATCACCTCCCAGATTTTTGGCCGCTCGGCGACATAGGCCAGGGCGGCGTCCAGCGCCTCCGGCGACAGCGGGCGCAATCCCTCCGGACCGACCATCTCGCGGCGGAAGCAGAACCGGCAATAGACCGCGCAGTTGTGGTTCACCTTCAGCAGCACCCGGTCCGGATAGCGGTGGACGATGCCCTCGACCGGGCTGTGGGCGTCGTCGCCGATCGGATCGGCGCTCTCCTCCGGGCGCAGGTCGAGTTCGGCTTCGGACGGTACGAACTGGCGGGCGATCGGGTCGTCGGGGTCGGCGGCGTCGATCAGATCGGCCATCGCCGGCGTGACGGCGACGGCGTAGCGCGCGGCCACGCGTTCCAGCCCCGGCAGTCGCTCGCGCGCGACGAGGCCTGCGTCGGTGAGGTCGGTCAGGCGGCGAAGGGTGCGCGGGGCGGTCACGGGCCGGATATGGCCGATGGGGGCGGCCCCAGCAAGTTGCTCCCCCAGCGTAGGTCTTCGAGGCGCGGCCATGACGAGGGAATCGGCAGGCGAAGTCTTCTCCGCCGCCCTGCGGGGGAATGACTACTCCGGAACCGGCGTCCAGACGACCTGCTCGATGTGCTGCGCGCCGGTCGCCAGCATCACCAGGCGGTCGAAGCCGAGGGCGCCGCCGCTCGCCGCCGGCATGATCTCGAGCGCGGCCAGGAAGTCCTCGTCGATGGGATAGGCCTCGCCATAGATCCGGGCCTTCTCGGCCATCTCGGCCTCGAAACGGACGCGCTGTTCAACGGGATCGGTCAGTTCGCCGAAGCAATTGGCGAGTTCGACGCCGCAGGCATAGAGCTCGAAGCGTTCGGCGACGCGTGGGTCGTGCGGCGCAGGC
>NZ_JBIIGK010000225.1:0-3620 GCF_044236515.1 Phenylobacterium sp. | reverse complement strand
TCGGGACCACCTGGGACCCGCAGATCGCCATGCGCGCCGACCAGGTGGCGGCCAAGGGCGCGTTCGGCGCCGTGCCGCTGTTCGCCGGCACCTTCCTGATCATGCTGATCGCCATGACGGTCGCCGCGCCGGTCGGTCTCCTGTCGGCGATCTACCTGTCCGAATACGCTGGCCGCACCACCCGGGCGGTGGTCAAGCCGTTGCTCGAGGTGCTCGCCGGGGTGCCCACCGTCGTCTACGGCTTCTTCGCCGCCCTGACCGTCGGGCCGCTGTTCCGCGGGTTCTTCAACGGCCTCGGCGAACAGCTCGTGGGTGGCCCGTTCCACGGGCTTGGCCTTTACCTCGCTCAGGTCCAGAACCAGATGGCCCTGGTCGCCGGCGCGGTGATGGGGATCATGCTGATCCCGTTCGTTTCCTCACTGTCCGACGACATCCTCAACGCCGTGCCCCAGTCCCTGCGCGACGGCAGCATGGCGATGGGCGCGACCCGCTCCGAGACCGTCAAGCGCGTCGTCCTGCCCGCCGCCCTGCCCGGGATCATGGGCGCCCTGCTGCTGGCTGTCTCCCGCGCTGTCGGCGAGACGATGATCGTCACGATGGCCGCCGGCCTGCAAGCCCGCATGACCCTTAATCCCCTGGACACCGTGACCACGGTGACGGTGCAGATCGTCACCCTGCTGACCGGCGACCAGGAGTTCGACAGCCCCAAGACCCTCGCCGCCTTTGGCCTCGGCCTGGCGCTGTTCACCGTCACCCTCGTGCTCAACGTGGTCGCCCTGCGGGTCGTGCAGAAGTACCGGGAACAATATGACTGACGCCGCCCCCTCCCGCGCCGTTCAGCGCCGCAGCGAGCTCGAGCGGCGCCTCAAACTGCGCCGCGCCCGTGAGACGCGGTTCATGTGGTACGGCCGCACCGCCATCTTCGTGGCCCTGGCCTTCCTGGCCGTCCTGCTCGGCCGCATCGGTCTGCAGGGCTACACCACCTTCGTCGACTACCGCATGACCGCCGAGGTCTACATCGATCCGGCCCGGGTCGACGCCGCCGACCCGACTGGCGCCAACTACGACCTGCTGGTCGCCCAGGCGATCCTCAAGAAGGTCGGCGAGCGCGACGACGAGTTCGGCCGCGCCTCGGGCCTGATGATGCAGCTCGTCTCCAACGACATGGGCTTCAAACTGCTGGAGCAGGTGCGCGACAACCCGGGTCTGATCGGCCAGACGCTGAAGGTCGAGGGCCCGGTCCGCGCCGACGCCGCCCTCTACTTCAAGGGCGAGATCCAGCGCTCGACGCCGCCGGACAGCCGCAAGCTGAACGACCGCCAGCTCGACTGGCTCGACAAGCTGGAAGCCCAAGGCGCGGTCAGCTCCGGCTTCAACACCCACTTCTTCACCCGCTCCGACTCGACCGAGCCGGAACAGGCCGGGGTGCTCGGCGCCCTCGTCGGCTCGCTGCTGATGCTGCTGGTCACCGCCACCCTGGCCGTGCCGATCGGCGTCCTGGCGGCGGTCTACCTGGAAGAGTTCGCGCCGAAGAACCGCTGGACCGACCTCATCGAGGTCAACATCAACAACCTCGCCGCCGTGCCCTCCATCGTCTACGGCCTGCTCGGCCTGGCGGTGTTCATCAACTGGCTGGCGGTGCCGCGCTCCTCGCCGCTGGTCGGCGGTCTGGTGCTGGCGCTGATGGCGCTGCCGACGGTGATCATCGCCACCCGCGCGGCGCTCAAGGCGGTGCCCCCCTCGATCCGCGAGGCCGCCCTGGCCATGGGCGCCTCGCGCACCCAGACGGTGTTCCACCACGTCCTGCCGCTGGCCATGCCCGGCGTCATGACCGGCGCCATCCTCTCCCTGGCCCACGCCCTGGGCGAGACGGCGCCGCTGCTGATGATCGGCATGGTCTCCTTCGTGCCCGGCGTGCCGGCCGCCCTGACCGACGCCGCCACCGTCCTGCCGGTGCAGGTGTTCATCTGGGAGAACGCCTCGGAGCGGGCGTTCCACGAGCGCACCGCCGCCGCCATCATCGTCCTCCTCGTCTTCATGATCGTCATGAACCTCGCGGCCATCCTGGTCCGCCGCCGGTTCGAGCGCCGCTGGTGAAACCTATGAACATGACCCCCCACATCGAGGTGAACACCGCCTCGGCCCGCGCCCCGACCGGCGAGGTCAAGATGAAGGCCCGCGACGTCAGCGTCTTCTACGGCGACAAGCAGGCGCTGTTCGACGTCTCGCTCGACGTGCCGGCCCGGGCCGTCACTGCCCTGATCGGTCCCTCCGGCTGCGGCAAGTCGACCTTCCTGCGCTGCATCAACCGGATGAACGACAGCATCCCGGGCGCGAAGGTCTCCGGCTCGATCGAGATCGACGGCGAGGACGTCAACGACCGCGGCCTGGACCCCGTCCTGCTGCGCGCCCGGGTCGGCATGGTGTTCCAGAAGCCGAACCCGTTCCCGAAGAGCATCTTCGAGAACGTCGCCTACGGCCCGCGCATCCACGGCCTGGCGACCTCGCAGTCCGAACTCGAAGGCGTCGTCGAGACCTCGCTGAAGCGCGCCGGCCTGTGGGCCGAGGTCGCCGACCGCCTGCACCAGCCGGGCACCGGCCTGTCCGGCGGCCAGCAGCAGCGGCTGGTCATCGCCCGCGCCATCGCCGTCCATCCCGAAGTGATCCTGATGGACGAGCCCTGCTCGGCGCTCGACCCGATCGCCACCGCCCGCGTCGAGGAGCTGATCGACGAACTGCGCGAGGAATACTGCATCGTCATCGTCACCCACTCGATGGCCCAGGCGGCCCGGGTTTCGCAGGTGACGGCCTTCTTCCACCTCGGCAAGCTCGTGGAGTCGGGCGCCACGGACGAAATCTTCACCAACCCCCGGGACTCGCGCACCCAGGACTACATCACCGGCCGGTTCGGCTAAGGGGAGGCGGCGATCATGAACGAGCACATCGTCAAGTCGTACGAAGACGAGCTGAACACCCTCACCGCCGAATGCGCGCGGCTCGGCGGCCTGGCCGAGGCGCAGGTCGCCGACGCCATCAACGCCGTGGTCAAGCGTGACCAGAGCCTGGCCTCCGCCGCCATGGAGCGCGACGACCAGCTCGACGTGCTGCAGCAGGACATCGAGCGCAAGGCCATCCGCCTGATCGCTCTGCGCCAGCCGATGGCCAACGACCTGCGCCGCACCGTCGCCGCCATGAAGATCGCCGGCGAGCTGGAGCGGATCGGCGACCTCGGCAAGAACATCGCCAAGCGCACCCTGGTGATCGTCGAATCCGAGCCGATGGCTCCCCTGACCCGCTCGCTGGAGCGGCTGGGCAAGCTGGTCGCCGCCCGCCTCAAGGCGGTGCTTGACGCCTACACCCGCTCGGACGCCGAGCGCGCCGTCGCCGTCTGGTCGCAGGACGACGAGGTCGACGAGCACTACAACAGCCTGTTCCGCGAACTGCTCACCTACATGATGGGCGATCCGCGGACGATCACCGCCTGCGCCCACATGCTGTTCGTGGCCAAGAACCTCGAGCGCATCGGCGACCACGCCACCAACATCGCCGAGATGGTCTGCTACGAGGTCACCGGCGAGGAGATGGCGAACCGCCCCAAGACCGACGCCTTCCAGGCCTGA
>NZ_JBIIGK010000224.1:0-3624 GCF_044236515.1 Phenylobacterium sp. | reverse complement strand
GCGGCGACAACATCACCACGGGCCAGATCTACAAGACCATCATCGAGAAGGAGCGCCGCGGCGACTATCTCGGCGCGACGGTCCAGGTCATTCCGCACGTCACCGGCGAGATCAAGGACTTCGTCCTCGGCGATCCGGGCGAGGGCGTGGACTTCGTCCTGGTCGAGGTCGGCGGCACGGTCGGCGACATCGAGGGCCTGCCGTTCTTCGAGGCGATCCGCCAGCTCGGACAGGAACTGCCGCGCGGCCACGCCTGCTTCATCCATCTCACCCTGCTGCCGTTCATCAAGACGGCCGGCGAGATGAAGACCAAGCCGACCCAGCACTCGGTCAAGGAGCTGCGCTCCATCGGCATCCAGCCGGACATCCTGCTGTGCCGCTGCGAGATGGAGATCCCCGAGGGCGAGCGGCGCAAGATCGCCCAGTTTTGCAACGTCCGCCCCAGCGCCGTCATCCAGGCGATGGACAGCCCGAACATCTATCACGTGCCGCTCGACTACCACGCCGAGGGGCTGGACCGGGAAGTGCTCGACGTCTTCGGTCTCACCGACACCGCCCCGGCGCCGGACCTTTCCCGCTGGGAACAGATCTCCCACACGCTCAGCCATCCCGATGGCGAGGTGAACATCGCCGTCGTCGGCAAGTACACCGGCCTGACCGACGCCTATAAGTCGCTGGTCGAGGCGCTGATCCACGGCGGCGTGGCGAACAACGTCCGCGTTCGCTTCGACTGGATCGAGGGCGAGGCTTTCGAGCGCGACGAGGACCTGATCGCCGAGCGCCTGACCGGCGTCCACGGCGTGCTGGTGCCCGGCGCCTTCGGCGAGCGCGGCTCCGAAGGCATGATCCACGCCGTTCGTTTCGCCCGCGAGCACGCGATCCCCTATTTTGGGATCTGCTTCGGCATGCAGATGGCGATGATCGAGGCGGCGCGGAACCTCGCCGGCATCCACCAGGCCTCGTCGACCGAATTCGGCCCGACATCCGAGCCGATCGTGGGGCTGATGACCGAGTGGACTCGCGGCAATGAGACCGAAGTCCGCCAGGAGGGCGGCGAACTCGGCGGCACCATGCGCTGCGGCGCCTACGACGCCGTCCTGGTCCCGGGTTCGCGCGTCGCCGAGATCTACGGCGGCACGGACATCTCCGAGCGCCATCGCCACCGCTATGAGGTCAATATCGGCTATCGCGAGCGGATCGAGGCGACGGGCCTGCGCTTCACCGGTCTGTCCCCCAACGGCGTCTTGCCGGAGATCTGCGAGCGCTCGGACCATCCCTGGTTCATCGGCGTGCAGTACCACCCGGAGCTGAAGAGCCGGCCGTTCGACCCGCACCCGCTGTTCGCCAGCTTCATCGGCGCCGCCAAGGTGCGTAGCCGCCTCGTCTGACGGCGCGGCTTGAAACCCCGGCGGCTTTCATGCATAAGCCGCCGCTCACGTCGGCGGCCCGGTTCGGCCGCCGCAATCATTTCGAGATCCTCCGATGGCTGTTCCTAAGAGAAAAACTTCGCCGTCCCGGCGCAACATGCGGCGCTCGCACCATGCGCTCGGCGCGAACTCCTACGTCGAGGACAAGGAAACGGGCGAACTGAAGCGCCCGCACCACGTCGACCTGAAGACCGGCATGTACAAGGGCCGCCAGGTCCTGACGCCGAAGGAAGACTGAGCGATCCATCGCTGACGCGATTCGCGGCCCCGCCTGGCGACAGGCGGGGCCGTTCGCATTTCAGCGCGCCTGCTGCGGTTGCCCCTGTCGCCGAAGGTGGCTAAGCCGTCCGCGCTCCCCGAATTCCGCCCAGAAGGACCCTCCCATGACCGAGATCGTCGACATCAACGCCCGCGAGATCCTCGATAGCCGCGGCAACCCGACGGTCGAAGTGGACGTGGTGCTGGAAGACGGCTCGATGGGCCGCGCGGCGGTGCCTTCGGGCGCCTCCACCGGCGCCCACGAGGCGGTCGAGAAGCGTGACGGCGACAAGTCCCGTTACCTCGGCAAGGGCGTCCAACAGGCGGTCGAGGCCGTCAACGGCGAGATCTACGACGCCCTGGCCGGCGTCGACGCCGAAGACCAGCGGCGGCTCGACACCCTGCTGATCGAACTCGACGGCACGCCGAACAAGTCGCGCCTCGGCGCCAATGCCATCCTCGGCGTCAGCCTGGCGGCCGCCAAGGCCGCCGCGAGCTCGGCCGCCCTGCCGCTCTACAAGTACGTCGGCGGCGTCTCGGCCCGCGTCCTGCCGGTGCCGATGATGAACATCATCAACGGCGGCGCCCATGCCGACAATCCGATCGACATCCAGGAGTTCATGATCCTGCCGACCGGCGCCCCGACCTTCGCCGAAGGCCTGCGCATGGGCGCCGAGATCTTCCACGGCCTGAAGAAGGCCCTGAAGGATGCCGGCCACAACACCAACGTCGGCGACGAGGGCGGCTTCGCCCCCAACCTCGCCAGCGCCGAAGAGGCGCTCGCCTTCATCGTCAAGGCCGGCGAGGCCGCCGGCTACAAGGTCGGCGACGACTTCGTGCTCGGCCTTGATGTCGCCTCCACCGAGTTCTTCAAGGGCGGCAAGTACGTCATGGAAGGCGAGGGCAAGACCGTCGATCCGGCGGGCATGGTCGACTACCTCGCCGGGCTCGTCGCGAAGTTCCCGATCGTCACCATCGAGGACGGCTGCGCCGAGGACGACTTCGAGGGCTGGGGCCTGCTGACCGAGCGGCTGGGCGCCAAGGTGCAGCTCGTCGGCGACGACCTCTTCGTCACCAATCCCGCCCGCCTATCCCAGGGCATCGACCGCAAGCTCGGCAATTCGATCCTGGTCAAGGTCAACCAGATCGGCACCCTGTCGGAGACCCTGGACGCGGTCGATATGGCCCATCGCGCCGGCTACACCGCGGTCATGAGCCACCGGTCGGGCGAGACGGAGGACGCGACCATCGCCGACCTCGCCGTCGCCACCAACTGCGGCCAGATCAAGACGGGCTCTCTGGCCCGCTCCGACCGGACGGCCAAGTACAACCAGCTGCTGCGCATCGAGGAGGAACTGGGCGACCAGGCCATCTACCTCGGTCGTAAGGCGCTGAAGCAGTAGGCGTTTCTGGCCTGCGGGTCTGCAGGGTTAGCGCCGCGTTAAGGACGCGGCGCGATTCTTGCGGCGTCTCTCCCTGGGGATTCGTCCACCCGTGTTCGCCCGCCTCCGCCCCTACCTGCCGACTGCGGCGCTTGCCTTCCTGATCTTCTACTTCGGGTTCCACGCCTTCACCGGCGAGGGCGGCTTGCTGCAGTCCGACAAGCGGGATGCGACCCTGGTCGCCAAGAGCCGCGAACTGGCCGCCCTGCGCGCTCAGCGCCAGGATCTCGAAGCCCGCGCGCATTTGATGCGTGACACAAACCTTTCGGCAGACTTACTAGAGGAGCGGGCCCGCTCCTTGCTAGGTTTTGCCGACCCGAGGGACTATGTGGTCCGCCTGAAGCCTTAGAAGGCGCCGAGACGCCGTTCGAGGGTTTCTTCTGCAGGCCGGGGTAACGACGGAGAGACGCATGGCGCGTGGCAAGGCCAATGGCTCCCAGCCGAAAGGCGACGGGGTAGGCGCGGGCAAGGACGAACTCCTCGGCTACTATCGCGAC
>NZ_JBIIGK010000082.1:0-13609 GCF_044236515.1 Phenylobacterium sp. | reverse complement strand
GTGCTGGACGACCCGCAGGCGATCGCGGGGCGACTTTCCTTGATGCTGCCCGTAAGATCGGTACCCTCGGAGAGGGGACTCCTGCTTCACCGGAAGTAGGCCAAGTTTAGGGCAGTAAGGTCATCCGAAGGCGTCGGGAATTTGCGGCCGCACTCACCTGCGTGGCCGTTGGGTTGGGCGTCGGCGGCCCGGCCGCGGCCGCGCCTGCCCGCATCAAATTCTTCGTCCCGGCCAAGCGCTATTCCGAAGCCCTGCTCGACGTCGCCCAGCAAGCCAACGTTACTCTGATCGGGGCCGGAGCCTGCGATGGGACCGCGCGGGGAATCAGTGGGGCTATGACCCTGGCCCAGGCGCTCGATCAGCTGTTGGAAGGCGCGCCCTGCACCTGGTCGGCGGTGGCGCCGGGGGCGGTGGAAATCAGGCGCCGGGCGCGGGCGGCGACGCCGGCCGCCCCGGCTCCGCCGGTGGTGTCTGAGCTGCTGGTCACGGCGACGAAGCGGGTCCGCGACCCGCGCGAGCTGGCGGTGGCGGTGACGGCGATCTCAGGCCAGGAGCTGCGCGGGCGGGCGGCGGCCGACGTCGCCGACGCTTCCGGCCAGTTCGCCGGCGTGCTGTCGACGAACCTGGGGCCTGGGCGAAACAAGCTGCTGCTGCGCGGCCTGTCGGACGGGGTCTACACCGGCCGGGCCCGCTCGACGGTCGCCACCTACCTCGACGACATCCCGCTGAACTGGAGCGCGCCGGACCCGGACCTGCGGCTGGTCGACGTCGAGCGGGTCGAGGTGGCGCGGGGGCCGCAGGGCGCGCTCTACGGCGCCGGCTCGATCACCGGGGTCTATCGGATCGTCTCGCGCCGGCCGGACCTCAGTCGGTTCGGCGGCGAGCTGCGGGCGACGGCGGCGGACACCCGCGGCGGCTCGCCGAGCGGCGCGGTCGAAGGCCACGTCAACGTGCCGGTGTTGCGCGGCCGCCTCGGCCTGCGGATGTCGGGCTACGAGGAGCGCCAGGGCGGCTACCTCGACGACGTCAACCTGGGCCGCAAAGACGTCGACGAGACCCGCCGCCGCGGCGGCCGCGCCAGCCTGCTGGCCCGGCCGGCCGACGACTGGTCGATCCAGCTTACCGGCGCGGCCCAGCGGCTGAGGTCGCGGGACACCCACTACACCCGGCCCGGCATGGGCCTGACCCGCGCGAGTCGTGTGCCGGAGCCGCACGCCAACGACATCGCCATGGCGTCGCTGACGGTGAAGGGGGCCTGGGACTGGGCCGAGCTGACTTCGTCGACGGGCTTCGTCCGCCACGCCTTCGACAGCATCTACGACGCGACCGAGGTCCAGAAGACCTACACCGACATCGCGGACACCTCGATCTACACGGAGAGCAACCGCACCCGGATGCTGGTCCAGGACCTGTACCTGACATCGCGCGGGGCCGGGCCGCTGGATTGGCTGGTCGGGGTCTACGCCTCGAGCACGAAGGGCCATTCCCCGAGCGAGCTGATCGCCCAGGTCAACCTGCCGTCCGGCGTCATCGAAGGCATGGTCTACCGCGACGACCGGCGCGATCGGACGGAAGAGCTCGCCGCCTATGGCGAGGTCTCGTACCTGCTGGCGGACGACTGGCGGGTGGCGTTCGGCGGGCGGCTGTTCACCCACCGCACGCGGACGCGGTCGCTGGTCGTCTCGGAACGGTTCCCCCGCCGCAGCCTGGACCGCGAATCCCACTTCACCAGTTTCTCGCCGAAGGTTTCGCTGCAGCGCGAGTTCGGCGAGGGCGACCTCGCCTACCTGGTCTTCTCGGAAGGGCACCGCGGCGGCGGCGTCAATTCGAGCGGGGCCAAACCGCACACCATCGCGTCGCGCGAGGTCTATCAGCCGGACCGGTTGCGGAACCTCGAGGCGGGGCTGAAGCTGACGGCGCTGGACAACCGGTTGGCGGTGAACTCGGCGGCGTTCTACGCCCTGTGGAAGAACGTCCAGACCGACCAGTTCCGCGACTCGGGCATCCCCTACACGACCAACGCCGGCGACGTGCAGGTGTTCGGCCTGGAGGGCGAGCTGGCCTGGCGCTGGACGGAGAACCTGACGGTGCAGCTGAACGGCCGTGTGGCCCGCGCCGACACGACCCGGGTCAACACCGACTTCGTGCCCGAGCTCGCCAACGGCCTGCCGGGAGCGCCGCCGTTCTCGGGCGGGGCGGCCGTGACCTATCGTCGCGAAGTGTTCGACGACTGGTTGCTGGGGCTCGCGGCGGAGACGACCTATGTCGGCCGCTCCGGCGTCACCTGGAACCCGTCGACGCTGCCGAAGATGGGCGGCTATTTCCGCAACCGGCTGGTGGCCGAGGTCAGCCGGGACGGGCGGGGCGTGCAGCTGTTCGTCACAAACCCGACCGACGCCTTCGACGACACCTTCGCTTTCGGCAATCCTTTCAATCCCTTCCAAGATCCGCAGATCACGCCGCAGCGGCCGCGCACAGTCGGGGTCACCCTGTTCGCCGGCTACTGAAACTTTTTTTGCGTGCGACCTAGGGGGGCTCCGGCCCCGCGTCGTCATAGCCCCGACAGATTGCTTCTGGAGGGGGCTTTCAGTCCGAAAATCGGCGTCGGCGACCCCGGCGCCCTCTGCTTACGTGGGGTGCGTCCCGAGCCCAAATGCGCACGCCACGTGACAAGCGCGGCCCTGGCGAGGAGAGCGTCCAGGGCCGCGTCTTCCTGCTTGCGCGTTTCCCGACATTTGGTTCCTGCCCCCGACGGTGGTAGGATGGCATCCATCGGAGCATGGTCGGCTCGGGCTGTGCCTTCGATACGTGTCAGCTCTCTCCAGTCACTGACGCGGATAACGCGCCCCGGCCCGAGGACGTCACACCTCGGCCGGGGCAATCACCTCCAGACAGATTGACCGCCATCAGCTCGCCGGGGCGCTCGTCCTCGGCCGCCGCGGTTGGCCGCGCCATCGAGAAGCGCCCTCGCTCACTTGAGCCTCCCGCGTCAGACCTTCAGAAGCAGGTGGTCGCGTTCCCACGAGCTGATCACGCCCTGGAAGGCCTCGAGCTCGGCCTCCTTGATGCAGGTGAAGGTGTCGCAGAACTGCGCGCCGAGCAGCCGCCGGGCCGGCTCGCACTCGCTGAACCGCTCCAGGGCGTGCTCCAGGGTGCGGGGCAGGGTGCGTGCGTGATGATAGGCGTTGCCCTTCATCTGGGGCGAGCGCTCGAGCGCCTCCTCGATGCCGAGATAGCCGCTCATGAGCGTCGCGGCGATGGCCAGGTACGGGTTGGCGTCGGCGCCCGGCAGACGGTTCTCGACCCGCCGGTCGTGGCGGCCGGAGATTGGGACGCGCAGGCCGCAGGTGCGGTTGTCGTAACCCCACTCGACGTTGGTCGGAGCGCTGAAGTTCGGTCGCAGACGGCGGAACGAATTGACGTTCGGGGCCAGGAGCGGGGTCATCGCCGGCAGGTAGTGCTGCAGGCCCCCGATGAAGTGGCGGAACATCTCGCTGTCGCCGCCATCGGCGTCGGCGAACAGGTTGTGTCCGGCCTTGTCGACGACGGAAACGTGCAGGTGCATGGCGCTGCCCGGCTGCTGCTCCATCGGCTTGGCCATGAAGGTGGCGTACACCCGGTGCTGCAGGGCGACCTGGCGGGCGATGCGCTTGAAGACCATCACCTGGTCGCAGAGCCGGATCGGCTCGCCGTGCAGGAAGTTGATCTCGAGCTGCGCCGTGCCGGATTCGTGGATCATGGTGTCGAGGCCCAGCTCGGCCGCCTCGGCGTATTCGTAGATCCGCTCGATCAGCTCCTCGTGCTCGGTGATCGCTTCGAGGCCGTAGGGCTGGGGCGAGCTTTCGGCGCGGCCGGACCGGCCGGTCGGCGGCGCCAGCGGCAGGTCGGGGTCGGCGTTGATCTCGGTGAGGTAGAATTCCAGTTCCGGAGCGACGATCGGACGCCACCCGCGGGCGTTGTAGAGCTCGACCACGGTGCGCAGGACATGGCGCGGAGCGACGGTCCAGGGCTCGCCGTCGGTATGGAAGGCGTCTGCGAACACATAGGCGGTCGGGGTCTTGAAGCCCGGGGCTAGGCAGAGGGTCGCCGGGTCCGGCCGCAAGGTCATGTCGGGGTCGTGGAAGGCGCCTTCGTCCTCGTCGACGTCGGCGTATTCACCGGTTACGGTGACGTTGAAGACGCTGGCCGGCAGGCGCAGCGACACGTTGCGTTCGGCCTGCAGCAGCTTTGCGGCGGGCAGCACCTTGCCGCGCAGCACGCCGTTGATGTCCGGCACGAGGCATTCGACCTCGGCCACACGGTTCTGTTCAATCCAACTCTTAAGTTCTGACATTGCGGGGGCCTATGCGCATGCACGTTCAAGTTGTCTGAGCGCCGCACACGACTCGACGTGATCCGACCGCATGAAATGCGGCTGACGCAGGCTTTCAGACGCGGAAGTTATCGCGGGAAAGGCAGCGCCGCTAAGGCCAGTTGAACTTGCGTATCTTCAGGTAGGCACGCATGTAGACCCTACTTATACCCCGCCTGGCCTCAGCCGTCGTTCACAAACCTGCTAGGCTCCGATCCAGCTTCCGCATGTCCTCTCATTTCCAGATCGACCAGGACCGCCTCTGGGCCAGCCTGATGGAGATGGCGCAGATCGGCGCCACCGACCGCGGCGGCTCGAACCGCCAAGCGCTGACCGACCTCGACAAGCAGGGCCGCGACCTGTTCGTGCGCTGGGTGGAGGCGGCCGGCTGCACGGTCGAGGTGGACGAGATCGGCAACATCTTCGCCCGCCGTCCCGGCTCCGTGCCGGACGCCCCGGCGGTGCTGGCCGGCAGCCATCTCGATACGCAGGCGACCGGCGGCAAGTTCGACGGCGTCTATGGCGTGCTGGCCGGCGTCGAGGTGCTGCGGACCCTGGCCGACAACGGGGTCGTCACCCGCCGCCCGCTGGAAGTCGCGGTGTGGACCAACGAGGAAGGCTGCCGCTTCGCCCCGGCGATGCTCGGCTCCGGCGTCGTCGCCGGCACCTACGACCTCGAGTTCGCCTATTCGCGGGTCGATAAGGAGGGCCGGACGGTCGGCGAGGAGCTGGCGCGCATCGGCTACAAGGGCGCGCGGCCCGCCAAGCCGAAGCCCTATGCGGCGATGCTGGAAGCCCACATCGAGCAGGGCCCGATCCTGGACAGCGTCGGCGACACCATCGGCGTGGTCACAGGCATCCAGGGCGCCGAGCAGTTCGACGTCATTCTGTCGGGCGCCTCGGCGCACGCCGGCCCGACGCCGATGGAGATGCGCCGCGATCCCTGGCGCGCGGCCGCGCCGATCATCGAAGGCGCCCTGGCGTTGGCCGAGCGAAACGGTCCCTGGGGTCGGGCGACGATCGGCGACATCAAGGCGAGCCCCGGGGCGCGCAACACCGTGCCCGAGCAGCTGGTGTTCTCCGTCGACCTGCGCCATCCGGAGCGGGCGGTGCTGGACCGTATGGTGGCGGAGTTCCGCGAGCTGGTGGCGGCGAAGGCGGGCGCATCGAACATCGAGGCGCAGATCGAGGGTGTCTGGAAGATGGCTCCGTCGCCCTTCGAGCCAAGCCTGGTTGACCAGATCGAGCGGGTGGCCAGGGAACTCGGCTACCCGCATCGCCGGATGGTCAGCGGCGCGGGCCATGACAGCCTGCACACCGCGGCCTTCGCGCCGACGGCGATGATCTTCGTGCCCTGCGAGGGCGGGGTCAGCCACAACGAGGCGGAGGCGGCCACCCCGGCGGATCTGGCGGCCGGGGCCAACGTCCTGCTTCAGACCATGGTGGCGGTGGCGAACAAGGTCTGAAGGCCTAGCTCGCCACCTCGACGCGCACGCGGCGCTTGGTCCAGTCGGTCTTGCCGTCCGGGCGGTCGGGGCGCTCGGTCCACTTGGTCTCGATGCGCTCGGCCGGGTAGCCGAGCCCCGCGATGATGCCGGCGATCTTCTTCGCCCGGCGCTCGGCCAGGCCCTCCAGCTCTTCCATGACCTCGCCGTTCTCGAGCCGCGAGGCGCCGCGCCAGGCGTGGACCTGGATCTTGCCGGCGTTGTCGCGCCGCGCCTGCTGCACAAGCGCGACCAGGATCTGGAGCGAGGGGCCGTTCCCGCGGTCGCTGTCGAAGTTGTAGGGCATTTCCCACGCCTTTGGCGGCGGCCCGGCGAAGACCGGGATGCGCGACGGCGTCGATTGGACGGAAAGCTCGGGATTGGCGCGCAGGCGCGCGTCCAAGTCGGCCTGGGCGGCGAGGGCCTGCGGCGACGGCGCCCGCCCCTCGCCCATCTGCGGCCGCACCTCATTGCACTCCATGGAAAGCTCGGTGAGGGACGAGGTCATCCCCTCGAGCCGCCAGCCGCCACAGGCGCGCGGGCCGTCCTGAACCGTACCCTCGACCAGCACCTTGTGGCGCAGCAGCGGGCCGAGATCCTCGATGATCTGGGTGCGCAGGGCGAACCGTTCGCCGCGGTTCTCCGCGAAGAAGCACAGGTCCTCTTCCGGCCCGACGTCCTGGGCGATCGGGCAGGCGACGAAAGAGACGTGGTCGCCCGGACGAATCTCGGCGGCCGCCTGGGTGGCGGCCATAAGGCCGACGAAAGCGGCCTTGGCGGCGAGCAGACGACGCATCAGAGGGTCCCCAGGAAGGCGACCAGGTCGCGCTTCTCCTGATCGGTGTAACCGATGTTGAAACGGCGATCGTAGAAGTCGACCATCTCGCCGATGGTCCCGGCCGAACCATTGGCGAAGTAGGGAGGGCGGGCAGCCAGAGCCCGGCTCTGCTGGGTCATGGTCGAGCCGACGTCGGCGCATTTGCCGGTGATCAGGCCGCGGCCCGGGTCGGTGGTGTAGATCACCCGCCCCTTGAAGGCGTGCGGCCGGGCGGTCGGCTTGCACACGATGCGGAACATCGGCAGGTCCGGCCGGCTGTTGTCGGGGAAGGTGTTGGTGCCGAGGTCCATGAAGCCCGGCGCCAGGTCCATGCCGGCCAGCAGGGTGTTGTGGCAGCCCGAGGCGCAGGACCGCTTGAACGGGTTGGAAAGGCCCTTGTTGTTGTACTCGCCGACATCGCGGATCAGGAACCGCTTGCGCATGAAGACGTCGGCCCCGCGAGCGACCGACTGACGGTCCTCACGCTGGGCCTTCTGCGCGGCCGTCTCGCGGTCAGGGACCAGCGCTTCCAGCCACATCAAGAAGGTGCCGAAGATCTTGTTCTGCTGGTTGTTGGCCAGGAAGCCGGCGTCGCCCTTGGCCAGGATCTCGGGGCCGAGGCCGGGAGGGGCGCCGGGGCCGGTCAGGGCGCCGGCGCGGTTGTCGTGGACCTGGGCGGCGAAGACCTGCTGCTCGAACTCGACGATCTGGCGCAGCTGTTCCTGGGTCGGGCGGCCATGGGCCTGCAGATGGTTGAGGGTCGCGTCGACAGCCTGGGTCTTCAAGGTGGGCTGACGGCCGTCGGACAGCAGCTGCAGGGAGACGAACCTGCCCGTCTCCGGGTCGCGGGGCAGCAGCGACTTGTCGTTATAGAAGAAATACTCGTGCGGCGGCACGCCGCTGGGCAGGGCCAGGAGGTACTTCATGTTGGCGACCGGCCGCGGGCGGCGGAAGATCGACACCATGGGGTTGGCGCTCTTCAGCCCATAAACCGGGTCGAGGTTGCAGCCGGTGGGGTCGCGGACGACCTCGATGGTGAACTCCGGCTCGATGGGCGTGCCGTCGGCCGCACGGGGCGGCCAGGGCAGGAAGATCCGGAATAGGCCGCGGTCGAGCAGCAGCGAGTGCGAGGCGCGCTCGCCCTGCGGCAGGCTGGGGCAATTGGAGCCGTCGACGGCGGCGAACAGCGGGTCCTTGCCGCCGGTGCGCTCCCACTGGGCGCGGATCGTGTCGACGGAGATGCTCATGCCGTCGGCCGGCTGATGGCAGGTGACACAGGCGCGGCCGTTTGAGCCGAGCGGCGTGAAGAACGGGTGGCCCTTGGTGTCGATGGGACCGGAGGTGTTCAGCAGCGCCAGGCGGCCCGAGCCGTTGCGGTACTCGACGCGCTGGCCGAGCCGGCGGCCGTCACCAGGCGCCCACCAGTCGTTGCCGGCGCGGGCGCCCGAGGCCTGCGTCCCGGTCGTGGGCGCCGCAAGGGCGTGGCGGTGCTGAGCTGGCACCTGGCCGGCGACGTCGCCGACGGCGCCGGGAACTTCCGACGGCGGAGCGGCCTCAGCCTGCTGAGCAGGGGCCGCCGGGCCCGCCGCGAGAGCGGCGAGCAGGACGCTGCCGGCTAGGGCGCAGACAAATTTAGCGCGCGCGATCGTGGCCATGTCCGACCAAATCTCTCCTCAAGCGGGCATTACTATGTTCGTCGTACAAACCGTATGTTGGATATCCAAAAGCCGCTGTCCAGTGTCTCGGCGTCGCGCGCCCAAGGGGCGCCGGAACTATCCCCCGCCCCGCGGCTTCCGAATGCCGCGAGGAACAAGGAAGGCTCTCGGATGAGCGACATGGATCTGAAGGCGGTGGCGAAGGCGCTGCGCGACATCGATTTCGTGATGTTGAACACCCACACCACCGGCGGCCAGATCGCCGGGCGGCCGATGAGCAACAACCGCGACGTCGAGTATGACGGCGACAGCTGGTTCTTCGTCGACAAGGAATCGCGGACGTTCGCGGACGTCAGCGCCGATCCGAAGGTGACCATTTCGGCCCAAGGCTCGAAGGGGCTGCTCGGCAAGCCGCCGCTGTTCCTGTCCATCGAAGGCCAGGCTGAGGTGATCGAAGACCGCGCCCAACTCGAGGCGCACTGGAACTCGGATCTCGATCGCTGGTGGCCGGAGGGCCCGTCGACCCCGGGCGTCGTGCTGCTGAAGGTCCACGCCGGCCGCATTCATTACTGGGACGGCGAGGACGAGGGCGAAGTCCCGGTCAGTTGACCGCGGCCGGGCCGACCGAGCCGCGCATCACGAGGTCGAAGTCGAGCCGTTGCGTCTCGGCCCTGGCCGGCGCCGGGCGGCGCAGCGCCTGCACCAGGAGATCCACGGCGGCGGCGGCCATGTCCTCGATGGGCTGGCGCACCGTGGCCAGGGCCGGCCAGACCATCTCGGCGCTGGGCGTGTCGTCGAAGCCGGCCACCGAAAGCGCGCCGGGGACGTCGAGCTTCAGGCGCTGGGCGACCGCGAGGACGCCGAGGGCCATGTCGTCGTTGGCGGCGAAGATCGCCGTCGGCCGTGGCTCGAGCGCCAGCAGGGTCTCTGCCGCGGCCTGGCCGCTGCGGAAGGTATAATCGCCGCGCATGGTCCAGGACGGCTCTGGCGCGACGCCAGCCTCACGCAAGGCGGCGAGGTATCCCTCGCGCCGGGTCGCCGCGGCGGCGTGCCCCTCCGGCCCGGCGAGGAAGGCGATGCGCCGGTGGCCGAGACCGAGCAGTCGGCGGGTCATCTCCAGGGCGGCTTGGCGATCGTCGATGACGACCTGGGGCGCGGCCGCGGCGCCGGTCTGCGGGCCAGGGGCGATCAGCACGTAAGGAACGCCCAGGGCGTCGAGCTCAGCCAGGGCGCTTGCATTGTTCGAAAGGGGCGGGGTCAGGACGACCCCGTCCAGCCGCACGGCCCCATGCAACTGGGCGATACGCGAGCGCAGGGTCGCTCCATCGCCGGAGATGTCCTCGACCAGCAGGTGGTAGCCGGCCTGGCGGCAGGCGCGCATGGCGCCCTGCTCGACCTGGCTGAGGTAGCTGCGGCTCGGATTGTTGAGATACATGCCGATCAGGTACGAGCGCGCGCCGGCGAGGGCCCGGGCAGAGGCGTTCGGCCGGTAATCGAGGTCGCGAGCGGTGGCGGCGACCCGGTCGCGGATCTCCTGACGCACATGTGGCTCGCCGTTCAGGACGCGCGAGACGGTCTTCGTCGAGACCCCGGCCGCGCGGGCCACGTCGTTGATGGTGATCGGGCGCAAAGGTGATCCCCTCTGGCCGTCCAGTTAAGGCCGTGTCGGTGGCCGGCGGCAATGGGCGCCGGCGTCTTGCGGCATAAACCCCTTCCTAACGTCGTTGCGGCAAAGGTTGGAAACGACTTTCGAAGGCTGCCGTCCGATGTCCCGCCGAACCCTGCCCAGCGCCAGCCTGCGCCCCGAGGACCTGTCCTCGCTGAAAGTGCTGGTCGTCGACGACAACGCCAACGTCCAGCGGCTGATCGGCGACGTGCTGCGGGCCGGCGGCGTCGGCCGGGTGGAGATGGCCGAGGACGGCCTGCGGGCGCGGCAGATGCTGAGCCGCTGGCACCCCGACTTGATCTTCACCGATTGGAACATGCCGCTGATGGGCGGCCTTGACCTCGCCCGCTCGATCCGCCGCGCGGCGGTGCATCCCGACCGCTTTGTGCCGAACCCGCAGGTGCCGGTGATCGTCGTCACCGCGCGGCGCAGTCAGCAGGAGGTCGAGGAGGCCCGGCTGGCCGGGGTCAACGAGTTCGTCATCAAGCCTTTCACGCCGGCGGCCCTGCTGTCGCGCATCCAGCTTGTGCTGACCAAGCCGCGGCCGTTCATCGTCAGCGAAGCCTATATCGGCCCGGACCGTCGGCGGCGCGTGGAGCTCAGCTATTCGGGCCCGCTGCGGCGGATGAGCGATCCGGAGGAGGTGGTCGACGAGGTCGAGCGCTCGGCTACCCGCGACACCATCAGCGTCGAGCTGGAGGCTCTGCGGCGCCTGATCCAGGTGCGCGGCGGCGTCGATCGCGAGACCCTGAAGATGACCTACCGGGTCATGCAGCACACCAGTTTTCGCGCTCGCCAGGTGCGCGACGAGATGGTCGAGCAGGCCTCGAACCTGCTGATGACCTACACCGACGCCATGGGCGGCGCGGACCGTTGCGAGGCCGCGGTCCTCGACGTCCACTTCAACGCCATCCGGACTCTACTGGAGACGCCGCCGGAGGACGCCCACATCGCGTCCAAGGTGCTGCGCCACCTGGAGACCGTGGTCCAGCAGCGGGTGAGCCGGGCCCAAAAGGCCGCGTGACCGGCCCCGGCCGCGGGAGTAGACCCGCGGCATGGCCGAAGCCTTCAACGACAAGCTGCTCCCCTCCGGGAAAGCCGCGCGGTACGCCGCCGTGGCCGAGGAGATCGCCGCGGTGCTGGCCGGCGAGACCAACCTCGTCGCGAGGATGGCGACGGTGGCCTCGATGCTGGCGAACAGCTTCGACGACTATTTCTGGACGGGCTTTTACGTCGTCGATCCGGTCAAGCCGGAAGAGCTGGTGGTCGGACCGTACCAGGGGACCCTCGGCTGCCTGCGCATCGCCTTCGGGCGCGGCGTGTGCGGCGTCGCGGCGGCGACGGGCGAGATCCAGATCGTGCCGGACGTCCACGCCTTTCCCGGCCACATCGCCTGCGACAGCCGGTCGGCCAGCGAGATCGTGCTGCCGGTCAGGGACGCGGCCGGACGCCTAATCGCCGTGCTGGACGTCGATTCCGAGCGGTCGGCGGCGTTCGACGAGACCGACGCGGCCGCGTTGCAGTCGATCCTGAAGGAGGTGTTCGGTGGCTGAGCGGGTGATGGTGCTGACCGGCGCGAGCGGGGCGCTGGGGACGGTGGTTGGGCGCATGGCGGCCGAGCGCGGCTGGCGGCTGGCGCGGATCGTCCGCTCGCCGTCTCCGGGCGAGGCCGGCGTGTTGACTCTCGACGGCGTCGATCTGACCGATGCGGCGTCGACGACGGCCGCGATCGATGCGGCGGCCAGCCATTTCGGCCGTCTCGACGCCCTGCTGAACATCGCCGGCGGCTTCCGCTGGGAGACCGTGGCCGACGGCTCTGCGGACAGCTGGGTCGCCATGCACCGGATGAACGTGCTGACGGCGTCGAACGCCGCCCGGGCGGCGATCCCACACCTGCGGCGAAGCCCGGCCGGGCGGATCGTCAACGTAGGGGCGAACGGGGCGCTGAAGCCGGCCGCCGGGATGGGCCCCTATGGCGCCGCCAAGGCCGGGGTGCACGCCCTGACGCTCGCGCTTGCGGACGAGCTGAAGGCCGACGGCGTCACCGTCAACGCCGTGCTGCCGTCGATCATCGACACAGCGGCGAACCGCGCGGACATGCCGAAGGCCGACGCCTCCGCCTGGACGCCGCCGGAGGAGATCGCCGAGGTGATGCTGTTCCTGGCCAGCGCCGCCTCCGGCGCGGCCACCGGCGCCCTGATCCCGGTGACCGGCCGCACCTAGGTCGCCGGACCTGAGGCCGGCGGAGCGGCGGAGGCGGCGGGCATGACCCGCCAGACCATGTCGCCGACGTCGTCGGCCACCAGCAGGCCGCCGCGTGCGTCGACCGCGACGCCGACCGGCCGACCCTGGATCTGCCCCTTGTCGTTGAGGAAGCCGGTGAGGAACTCCTTGGCCGGCATCTGCGGCCGGCCGCCGGCGAAGGGCACGAATACCACGCGGTAGCCGGCGAGCGGCCGGCGGTTCCACGACCCGTGCTGGCCGATGAAGGCCCCGCCGCGCCAGGCCTGCGGGAACGCCTGGCCGGTGTAGAACGTCAGCCCTAGGGACGCGGTGTGGGCGCCGAGGCCGTAGTCGGGGGGCGTCGCAGTCGCCACCAGCTCCGGGCGGGGCGGCTTGACCCGGGTGTCGACCGTTTTGCCCCAGTAGCTGTAGGGCCAGCCGTAGAAGCCGCCGTCGCGGACGGAGGTCAGATAGTCGGGCACGAGGTCGTTGCCGATCTCGTCGCGCTCGTTGACGACAGTGAACAGCTGACCGGTCTGCGGCTCGAAGGCCATGCCGTTGGGGTTGCGCAGGCCGGTGGCATAGAGGCGCAGGCCGCGCCCGGCGATATCGTAGGTCCAGATCGCAGCCCGACCCTCCTCGATGTCCATGCCGTTCTCACCGATGTTGGAGTTCGAACCGACGGTGGCGAACAGGCGGGCGCCGTCGGGGGTCGCGACGACGTTCTTGGTCCAGTGATGATTGCGCGGCTCGCCGGGCAGCTTGAACACCGGCTCGGGGGCGCCCTCGGCGCGGGTCTGGCCGTCGCGGTAGGGGAAGCGGACGACGCCATCGTCGTTGGCGACGTAGAGATAGCCGCCGGCCAGGGCGATGCCGAACGGCCGCTTCAGCCCCTCGGCGAAGGTGGTCTTGAGTTCGGCGACGCCGTCGCCATTGGCGTCGCGCAACAAGGTGATGCGGTTGGGGCTCTTCTGAGTCGAGCCGACACGCTTCATGATTTTGCCCTGCACCCAGGCGCGCAGGGTCTTGGCCGGCTTCGGCTCAGACGAGGACTGGGCGACAAGAACGTCGCCATTCGGCAGCACGTGCAGCCAGCGCGGATGGTCGATGCCTTGGCCGAACCGGGTGACAACGAAGCCGGGCGGCGCTTTGGGCGCCGCGTCGGCTGGCCAGCCGACGGCCTTCGGGGCGCCGAGGATCGGGATCAGGCTTTTCTGCGGGTTGGGCAGCGGCGGGCTGGGACCGAAGCCGACGAAGGGGTCGGATGAGCCGCTCGAGCAGGCCGTCAGGGCCAAGGCCCCGAGAACGGCGGCGAAGGCGGCGGACCGGAGGCTCGCGGACCGGGTCAGCATTGGCTTGTCCTTCGGATTCGGCTTTGCGATGACTGCAAAGCTTTCGAGCGCGGAAACTCCC
>NZ_JBIIGK010000223.1:0-3632 GCF_044236515.1 Phenylobacterium sp. | reverse complement strand
TCCTGCTTGCCGACGAAGCGGGCGTCGGTGACCTGGCAGGTCAGGCCGAGCGCCTGGACGGCGGCCGGAGCCTCGGCCATGCCCTGCTTGCGCTGCGCCTCGGTGACGGCCGGGGCCTTCTTGGCCTGCGACACCGCGGCGGCGGGGACCAGGACCGCAGCGGCCAACGCCGCGACCAGCCCGATTGCACTGCGCCTCATATTCGAAGTCTCTCCTACAGTCCCTTAGGGGGTTTCCTCGGCGCGCACATAAGCGCCCCATGATCGATTGGGTCAAGATAGGCCGCGATGCCGACAGAACTGTGGCGCCCGCCTCAGGGGCGCGGGGCGGTGCGGACCCGCAGACGGGCGCCGCTGACGCCTACGACGAGGAGCGGCGCGCCGAGCGGCACGGGGCCCGCGCCTTCCGCTTCCGCGGCCCATTCCTTGCCGTCGATGAACACCCGGCCGACGCCGTTCTCGAAGGGGCCGACCGCCGCGCCGCGAGCGCCGACCAGCCGCCCAATGTTGTCGTTGATGTCCGCCCCCTCTCCGGCGGCGCACTTGGGAATGTAGCGCCGGGCCGCCAGGGTCGAGACCGCGGTCAGGGCGGCGAACAGCAGCAGGGCGGTCGGCAGGGACAGGCCGAACACCGAGGCCGCCGCGACGACCGCGGCCGAGGCGGACGCCCACAGCAGCCAGCCGCTTCCCGTGAGGATTTCCACCGCCAGCAGCGCGGCCGCGAAGCCGGCCCAGATCCAGAACGGATAGGCGGTGTAGAGATCCATCAGGTTCTCCATCGGCTCAGGCCTCGGTAGGCGGCACGGCCGAACGTGCGGGCCGGGCGCGCGGCGGCAGCTGCGGCGGCGGCCCGTCGCCCTGGATGGTCTTCACCAGTTCCCCGACGCCGGCGAGGGAGCCGACCAGGGCGGACATCTCAGCTGGGACGATGACGGTCTTCTGCTGCGGGCTCTCGGCCAGCTTGGCGAAGGCTTCGACGTACCGCTGGGCGACGAAGTAGTTGATGGCGTTGACGTCACCGCGGGCGATGGCGCTGGAGACCATCTCGGTGGCCTTGGCCTCGGCCTCGGCCTCACGCTCGCGGGCTTCGGCGTCGCGGAAGGCGGCTTCGCGGCGGCCTTCGGCCTCGAGGATCGCCGCCTGCTTGGCGCCCTCGGCGCGGGCGATGGCGGCGGACTTCTCGCCGTCGGCCTCGGTGATCACCGCGCGGCGCTCGCGCTCGGCCTTCATCTGGCGGCCCATGGCGGCGGTGATGTCCGGCGGCGGCTGCAAGTCCTTGATCTCGATCCGCGCCGCCTTGACGCCCCACGGGCCGGTGGCGTCGTCGATGACGTTGAGCAGGCGGGTGTTGATCGCCTCGCGCTGGCTCAGCACCTCGTCCAGCTCCATCGAGCCGACCACCGTGCGCAGGTTGGTCATCGCCAGTTGCTGGATCGCATAGTTCAGGTTGTCGACCCGATAGGCGGCGGCGGCGGCGTCCATCACCTGGATGAAGACGATGCCGTCGACCTGGACCGCGGCGTTGTCCTTGGTGATCACCTCCTGGCGCGGCACGTCCAGGACCTGCTCCATCATGTTGACCTTGCGTCCGATCGTCTCGACGAAGGGCGTCAGGAAGCTGATGCCGGGCTTGAGTGTGCGGGTGTAGCGGCCGAACCGCTCGACGGTGAACTCGCGGCCCTGGGGCACGATCTTGATGGCGCTGAGGGCGATGATGATCGCCAGCACGAGGAAAACGAGCGCGACTGTCAGTTCCACGAGGCCCCTCCGTCCGTCGGCGAAGACCTTACCGTGTAAGCGCAATGACGGCTACTTGGCTCGCGAGGCCGCCGCCGGTCTGCTAGGCCAGACGCGATGTTGCGGAAGCTCCTGATTGTCGCGGCGGCGCTGGCGTGCGCCGCCCAAGCGCCGAAACCGCGGGCGTTCAGCGTCGGCGACCCGGCCAGCCATATCGCCCTGCTGGCCACCCTTGACGCCAAGGCCGAGGTGGCCAGCCAGGAAGCCGACGGGGTTCTGCTGCGGGTGACCTCCCCGGCCGGCGGCTTCACCGTCCAGTTTGCCGGCTGCAACGCGACCGGCAAAGCCTGCAAGGCCCTGCAGTTCGACGCGGCAGGCACGACCGCCCCGACCCTGGCTCAGATCAACGGCTTCAACCAGAGTTCGCTGACCTGCCGGATCGTTCAGGATCGGGCGGGCAAGCCGCATGTGCTCTATAGCGCCCTGCTGCTGCCGACCGACACGCGGGACGCGGCCCTCAACCATGTCGCCGCCTGGCGCGGCTGCCTCGGGGATTTCGGGGCGTTCCTGAGCGACCCGCCGGGCTACCTGGCCGCGGCCCCCTAGGCGGCGGTCCAACCGCCGTCGAGAGCGTAGGCGGCGCCGGTGACACCGGCGCCCATGTCGGACACGAGGTAGAGCATCAGGCCGGCGAGCTGGTCGTAGGTGACGAACGCGCGGTTCGGCTGGGCCGCGAGGATCACCTCGTCGATCACCCGCGCTTCCGGCAGACCACGGGTGCGGGCTTGGTCGGCGATCTGCATCTCGACGAGCGGCGTCTTCACATAGCCCGGACAGATGGCGTTGACGGTGATTCCGGCGCGGGCGACCTCGAGCGCGCAGGATTTGGTGAAGCCGACGAGCCCGTGCTTGGCGGCGACGTAGGCCGACTTGAAGGGCGAGGCGACGAGGCCGTGCGCCGAGGCGAGGTTGACGATCCGGCCGCGCCCCTGGGCCTTCATGATCGGCAGGGCGGCGCGGGTGGTGTGAAAAGCCGAGGTCAGGTTGATGGCGAGGATCGCGTCCCATTTGTCGACCGGAAATTCCTCGACCGCCGCGACATGCTGGACGCCGGCGTTGTTGACCAGGATGTCGAGCCGGCCAAACTCGCGGTGGGCGCACGCCACGAGGTCGGCGATCTGGTCCGGCTGGCGCATGTCGGCCGGATGGTGCAGCACGCGCACGCCGGTCTGCGCGGCGATGCGCCGGCGGTCGGCCTCGATCTGCTCGGGATCGCCAAGGCCGTTCAGGACGATGTCGACGCCCTCCGCCGCCAGCGCTTCGGCGAGCGCCTGGCCTATGCCGCTGGTCGAGCCGGTCACCACCGCCGCTTGACCCCTCAGGCGATAGTCGGCGGGCATGGATCTAGGCCTTTCCGGTGGACGTCTTGGCCGCGGACGGCGGCGGAGGCTGGGGCCGCGAGAAGGTATACTCCTGATCCGACGACAGGCCCGCGACGAAGCGGTAGCCGGCGACGTCGAACCCCTTGAGCTCGGCCGCCCGGGCGATGCGGTTGTCGATGACGTAGCGCGCCATGAGGCCGCGGGCCTTCTTGGCGTAGAAGGAGACGATCCGCGCCTCGCCGTCCTTCTCCTCGAGGAACCGGCAGGCCAGGACGGGCGATCGAAGCGCCGAGCGGTCGACGGCCCCGAAATATTCGCTGCTGGCGCAATTCACGACCGTCGGATCCTTGTGGCCCCGGGCGGCGGCGTCGAGCGCCTCGGCGATCCGCGCGCCCCAGAACTCGTAGAGGCTCGCCCCGCGCTTCGTCTTCAGGCGGGCGCCCATCTCCAGGCGGTAGGGCTGGATGGCGTCCATCGGCCGGAGCAGGCCGTAGAGCCCGGAGAGGATCCGCAC
>NZ_JBIIGK010000081.1:0-13640 GCF_044236515.1 Phenylobacterium sp. | reverse complement strand
CCGGTCTTCAGCCGGGCGAGCCGCAGCGAGGTTTCCGGCAGGATCCGCTCGACGTAATATCGGCCGACCACCAGCTTCTCGGCGTAGATCGGATCGGTGTCGCCGGCCGCGATCTTCTCCTGCGCCGCCTCGGCGGCCAGGGCCCACATGTAAGCGAGGCCGGTCAGCCCGAAGAGATGCAGGTAGTCGGTCGAGGCCGCCCCGGCGTTGTCCGGGTTGGTCAGGCCGTTCTGCATCAGCCACATCGTCGCGTCTTGCAGTTCGCCCTTGGCCTTGGCGAGGCCGTCGATGAACGGCTTCAGATCGGCGTTCCCCTGGCGCTCGGCGATGAAGGCGTCGAGTTCGGCCGAGAAGGTCATCACCCCACGGCCGCCGTTGGCGCCCAGCTTGCGGCCGACGAGGTCCAGCGCCTGCACCCCGTTGGTGCCCTCATAGATCAGGGCGATGCGGCAGTCGCGCAGGTACTGGCTGACCGGGAAGTGCTCGGTAAACCCCGACCCGCCATGCACCTGGACGGCGTCCGAGCAGACCTGGAACCCACGGTCGGTCAGAAACGCCTTCAGGATCGGCGTCAGCAGGGCCATGTAGTCCTCGCCCTTCTGCCGCGTCGCCTCGTCGGGACCGCCCCGGGCCAGGTCGCCGTGCAACGCGGTCCAGAACAGGAAGGCGCGGCCGCCTTCGATGATCGCCCGGGCGTCCATCAGCATCCGCCGCACGTCCGGGTGGACGATGATCGGATCGGCCGGTCCGTCCGGGTTCTTCGCCCCCGTCAGCGAGCGACCCTGCAGTCGGTCCTTGGCGAACTCCGCCGCGGCTTGATAGGCGGCCTCGGCTTGGGCGACGCCCTGGGTCGCGACACCGATCCGCGCCTCGTTCATCATCACGAACATCAGCGCGAGGCCGCGGTTGGCCTCGCCGACCAGCCAGCCGACCGACTCCTCGTGGCCGATCACGCATGTGGCGTTGCCGTGGATGCCCATCTTCTCTTCCAGGCCAAGGCACTTCACCGAATTGCGCTCGCCCGGCCGACCGTCGGCGTCAGGGATGAACTTCGGCACGATGAACAGGCTGATGCCCTTCACCCCGGCCGGCGCGCCCTCGATGCGGGCCAGCACCAGATGGACGATGTTCTCGGTCAGGTCCTGTTCGCCGCCACTGATCCAAATCTTCTGGCCGCTGATCCGATAGCTGCCGTCGGCCTGCGGAACCGCCTTGGTGCGCAGCAACCCGAGGTCCGTGCCGCAGTGCGGCTCGGTCAGGTTCATGGTGCCCGCCCACTCGCCGGACGCCAGCTTCGGCAGATAGAGCGCCTTCTGCTCGGGCGAGCCGCCGTTGAGGATGGCCGAATAGGCCCCGTGGGTGAGGCCGGGGTACATGGAGAAGGCCATGTTCGCCGCCGAACTCATTTCCGAGAACGCCAGGTTGACGATCCGCGGCAGGCCCTGGCCGCCGAACTCGGTGACCGCGCCGAGCGCCGACCAGCCGGCCTCGACCAGCTGGGCGTAGGCGTCTTTGAACCCGGCCGGCGTCTTGACCGTAAAGTCCGGGCTCCAGGCGCAGCCCTGCTTGTCGCCGACGCTGTTCAACGGGGCCAGCACCTCGCCGGTGAACCGGGCGGCCTCCTCCAGGATCTGGTCGACCACGTCCGGCGAGGCGTCGGCGAAATTCGGCAGGTTGGCGTACCGCTCCAGCTTCAGCAGATCGTGGAGCACGAAGCGGTGGTCGCGGACGGGCGGCTTGAAGGTCATGGCGTCTCCGGGGCTTCGGCCAGGCGGGCTTCGAGGGCGGCGACCAGGGTCGTCAGCTCGGCGATGGCGTTGTCGATGTCGAGCTTCTGACGCTCCAGCGCCGAGATCCGTTCCTTGAACTTGGGTAGAGATTTCGCCGCCTGCTGCTGGCCGCCGTCGTCCAGCGAATAGAGATCGAGCAACTCGCCGATCTCGGCCAGCGACAAGCCGAGCCGTTTGCCGCCCAGGATGAGCTGCAACCGCCCGCGGTCACGATGCGAATAGATGCGGTTCTGCCCGTCGCGCGCCGGGGCCAGCAAGCCGCGGTCCTCGTAGAACCGCAGGGCCCGGGCCGTGCACTCGAACTCCTGGCAGAGTTGGCGGATCGTATAGGTGCGGTTTGGTCGGCGCAGATCCCCGGACACCGTTTCCCCTCCGGTGGCAGACGGCGGGACGTTCGTTGACCCTTACGTTTGCGTCAAGTTGCGTCGAACTCCGCCACGAGGTGTCCTGGAGACACCTCCCGCAGCTCCGGGGCCAGGAAAGGGGCGTTCGGATCGGCCGGCAGCCGGGAGGGCAGGAACCGCAATGCCGCGCGCGGATCCATCGGGCTCGGCGGCTCGCCGGCCAGCTTGATCCGCTTGCGGCCACGCTCGACGGCGGGGTCCGGGATCGGCGCCGCCGACAGCAGGGCGCGGGTGTAGGGATGGCGGGCGTCGGCGTAGAGCCGCTCACGGTCGGCCAGCTCGACCACCCGCCCCAGATAGAGCACGAGCACCCGGTGGCTGATCTCGCGGACCACCGCGAGGTCGTGGCTGATGAAGATCATCGCCATGCCGAGGTCCTTCTGCAGGGCGATCAACAGGTCGATGATCTGCGCCCGGATCGAGACGTCCAACGCCGAGACCGCCTCGTCGCAGATCACCAGGCGCGGCTTCAGGATCATCGCCCGGGCGATGCCCACCCGCTGGTTCTGGCCGCCGCTGAGCTCGTGCGGGTAGCGGTTGATCAAGGCGGGATCGAGCTCGACCTTCGCCATCATCGCTCGTGCCTCGGCCTCCCGCTCGCTGCGGCCGAGCTCGGGCCGGAAGACGCGCAGCGGCTCGGCGATGGAATCGCCGATCGTCATCCGTGGGTCGAGGCTGGCCAACGGGTCCTGGAAGACGATCTGCAGGTCCTTGCGCGCCGCCTGCCAGACGTCGCGGTCCGACGGCGACAGGCCACGGCCGAGCAGGCTCACCGCCCCGTCGGTCGCCGGAATCAGGTTCAGCACGGCCCGCGCAAGGGTTGATTTGCCTGACCCGCTCTCGCCGACAATTCCAAGGGTCTCGCCCTCCCGCACCTGGAACGAGACGCCGTCGACGGCACGCAGGATCCTCTCTTTGCCGAACAGCCCCTCGTGGACCGGGAAATGCACCGTCACGTCGCAGCCTTCGACCACCACGGGCGCATCGGGAGCGACGGGCTCAAGCGTCGGCCGACCGCCGCGGTCGGTGCGGTCCAGCCGCGGCGCGGCGGCCAGGAGGTCGCGGGTGTAGTCCGTTTTCGGCGCCGCGAAGATCTCGGCCACCGGGCCCTCCTCGACATAGGCCCCGTCCTTCATCACGCAGACCCGGTCGGCCAGCCGGGCGATGACCCCCATGTCGTGGGTGATCAGCACCATGGCGGTGTGGGTCTCGCGTTGTAGCTCGGCCATCAGGTCGAGGATCTCGGCCTGCACGGTCACGTCGAGCGCGGTGGTCGGCTCGTCGGCGATCAGCAGCTCCGGCCCGCCAGCCATGGCGGCGGCGATCATCACCCGCTGGCGCATGCCGCCGGACAGCTCGTGCGGATACTGCCGCAGCCGCCGGGCGGCGTCCGGAATCCGCACACGCTCCAGCCATTCCCTGGCCCGCGCCTGCGCCGCCTCGCCGGACAGCCCGGCGTGCAGCCGCAGCGGCTCGGCGATCTGTTCGCCGATCCGCACGTGCGGCGTCAGGGCGGTCAGCGGGTCCTGGAAGATCATGGTCATCTTCGAGCCGCGCAGTCGGTTCAGCTCGCGCGGCTTCAGGCCGAGCAACTCCTGGCCCTGAAACTTCACCGACCCGGCGGCGCGGCCATTGCCGGCCAGCAGGCCCATCACCGTCATGAAGGTCTGGCTCTTTCCCGAACCGCTCTCGCCGACCACGCCGAGCGTCTCGCCGCGCCCGACGGTCAGTGAGACGCCGCGCACTGCCCGCACAAGCCCGTCATAGGTCTCGAACTCCACCTTCAGGTCGTCGATCGCCAAGACGGGTGCGGTGCTCAAGGGTCGGTCTCCAGGTCCTGTCCCGACCTTAGAGCGCGAATGGGGCTTTTTGAAATCGCCCGCGTCGGCGGGTTGCTGTAGCTGTCGGCGCTGTGACCCAAGCCCCGCGTCCCGCCCTGTTCCTCGACCGCGACGGCGTCCTCAACGAGGACCGAGGCTACGTCTCGCGCTGGGAGGATTTCGCCTGGATCCCGGGCGCGAAGGCGACGGTGGCCGCGTTCAACCGCGCCGGCTGGCTGGTGCTCGTCGTCACCAACCAGTCGGGGGTCGGCCGCGGCTACTACACTGAAGCGGACATGCACGCCCTGCACCGCCGGATGTCCGAGGACCTGGCGATGGCCGGCGGCCGGATCGACGCCTTCTACCACGCGCCGCACCACCCCGACGCGAAGCTCGACGCTTATCGCCACCCCGACCCGCCGGACCGCAAGCCCAACCCCGGCATGATCCTGCGCGCCTGCCAGGACTTCCCCATCGACAAGCCGGCGTCCCTGATGATCGGCGACAAGCCCTCCGATATCGAAGCCGCCGAACGCGCCGGCATCCGCGCGGCCCTCTTCGAGGGCGGAAACCTGCAAGAGTTCCTCGAGGCGCGGGCGCTGCTGCCCTCCTGACCCCATTTCCCGGGAAGGGACATTACCGCCCCTCCATCCGCTCCAGCATCCGCTCAAGCGTCGCAAGTTCGTCCGCCTCGCCCGGCGGCTTGTCCCAGCGGATGCGGTTGATACGCGGAAAGCGCATGGCGACGCCGGACTTGTGGCGGGTCGAGCGCTGCAGACCCTCGAACGCGACCTCGAACACCAGACCCGCATGTGGCTCGGCGCGGACCGAGCGCACCGGCCCGAACCGCTCGACCGTGTTGTCGCGGACGAAGCGGTCGATCTGCTTCAGCTCCTCGTCGGTAAAGCCGAAATAGGCCTTGCCGACTGGGGTCAGCATGCGCTTGCCGTCCGGACCCGCCGTCCAGGTCCCGAAGGTGTAGTCGGAATAGAAGCTCGAGCGTTTGCCGTGGCCGCGTTGGGCGTACATCAGCACCGCATCCACGAGGAACGGGTCGCGCTTCCACTTGAACCACGGCCCTTTTGGCCGCCCCGCCTCGTAGATTGAATCCCACCGCTTCAGCATCATGCCCTCGGCGATCTGCGGATCGCCGCCCGGAGGCGCGGCGCGCAGGGCGGCGAGCTCGGCCCAGGTCCCGAACGGCTGCACCGGCGACAGGTCGATCCGTGGGCTCGCCTCGCGGGCGACGAAGGCCTCCAGCCGCCGCCGTCGCTCGACGAACGGCAGCACCCGGGTGTCCTCGGACCCTTCGGCGAGCAGGTCGTAGGCTCGGATCGCGGCCGGGTAGGCGGCCATCAGCTTGGCGTCGACGACCTTGCGGTTGAGCCGCTGCTGCAGGTCGGCGAACGAGGCCACCTGCCCGCCGCGCATGACCAGCAGCTCGCCGTCCAGCACCCCCTCGTTGTCGAGCGCGTCGAGCACGTCGGGAAAGCTCTTGGAGATGTCGTCGCCCGTGCGCGTGTAGAGCCGGCGCACGCCGCCCTCATGCGCGGCCTGCACGCGGATGCCGTCCCATTTCCACTCGGCGGCGTAGTCGGCGGGATCGAGCTTGCCGAAGTCGACCTCCTCGTCGATCGCCTGGGCCAGCATCACCGGCCGGAAACGCCCGGGGTTCTCGGCCGTCGGCTTCTCGCTTCGGCCCTCAAGCCAGGCGAACAGGTCCTCGTAGGGCGGGTGTAGCGCGTGCCACAGCTCCTCGATCTCGGCCGCCTCGACGCCGCCCATCTCGGCGGCTGCCCGCTTGGCCAGCCGCGCGGTCAGCCCGACCCGCAGCTCGCGGGTCATCAGTTTCAGCAGCGCCCAGCGTTCGCGAGGCTCGTCCATGGCGTCGAGCCAACCCTCGATCAGCGCCTGAACCTCGGCCCGGGTCGCGGTCCGCAGCGCGTCGACCACCTCCGACAGCTCCGGCTCGCGGTTGGCGCCGGGACGCCGCGGCCAGACCAGCGCCACCGTTTCCGCGAGGTCGCCGACATAGTCGTAGGACCACCAGAACAGCTGCGGGTCCATCCGCGCTTCCACCGCCTTGCGGATGAAGGTGGGCTTGGCGGCCGAGAACGTCAGATCGCCCGTTAGCGCCGCCAGCGCCCAGCCGCGGTCGGGATCCGGCGTCTCGCGCAGGTAATCGCGCACCAAGGTCAGCTTGGCGTTGCGCGACGCGGTCAGCGACAGCCGGTCAAGCAGTTCGGCGAAGGCCCGCATATGCTGAAGTTAGGACGGTAGCGCCGGGCGCCTAGCCCTCGCCGATCATCCCGCCGCTCACATCCTGGCCGCGGTCCCCGTCCACCTCGCCGGACGGATCCGGCACGTCGCCGCCGGCGGGGTGGGTGGTCCCGGCGCCCACCTTCGGCGGCACGCCTCCGGTCTCGGGACGCGACTGCAGCCCGCCCTGCGATCCAGGGGTCCCGTCAAAGCTCTCGGACATGGCGGCGCTCCTTTGTTCGGTACGCCAACGCCGCAAACGCCATTCCTTTCCCGCGAAACGGAAGAGGAAGAGCGAGCCCCTTGCCCTCCGCCCCGGCCCCGGCCACAACCCCGGCTACGGGACTTTCAGGAGACGACAGGTGGCCGAAGACTATCAGATGCCGAAGGGCGAGCTGATGAAGGGCAAGCGGGGGGTCGTGACCGGCGTCGCCAACCACCAGTCCATCGCCTGGGGCATCGCCTCGCAGTTGGCGGCGCAGGGCGCCGAGATGGCCTTCCTGCATCTGCCGGGCATGGAACGCCGCGTCGAACCGCTGGCGGAAAGCATCGGGGTCAAGGTTCTCGCCCCCGTCGACGTCACCGACGACGCCTCGATGGACGCCGCTTTCCAGACCGTGCAAGCCGCCTTCGGCCAGATCGACTTCTTCGTCCACGCCATCGCCTTCGCCAACAAGGACGAACTCAAGGGCTCGTTCGTCGACAACACCACCCGCGAGGGCTTCCTGCGAGCGATGGACATCTCGGCGTTCAGCTTCGTCGATTGCTCGCGGCGGGCCGCGGCGCTGATGCCGGAGACCGGCGGATCGATCATCACCCTGACCTACATGGGCTCGGAGCGGGCGATCCCGAACTACAACACCATGGGGGTCGCCAAGGCGGCGCTGGAGGCGGCCGTGCGCTACGCCGCCCGCGACCTGGGTCCGCGCGGCATCCGCGTCAACGCGGTGTCGCCCGGCGCCATGAAGACCTTGTCGCTGGCTGGGATCTCCGGCGGCCGGGGCATGCTGGCGAAGGGCCGCTCGCTATCGGCGATGAAGGAAGACACCGCCATGGAAGGCGTCGCGGGCTGCGCTCTGTGGCTGCTGTCCGATCTCGGTCTGTCGACCACGGGCGAATGCATCCACGTCGACGCCGGCTTCCACATCATGGGCTTCTCCGACGACGAGGGTGCCTGACCCCCTTCCTCCCCATGGGGGAGGACCGTTCAGGCCGCGTAGGCCCTGAGAAACCGCGCGGCCGCCTCGTCGGCGACCTCGGCGACCCGGCGTTCGTCCAGGCCACGGTCGACGCCCAGCAGGGCCGCCACCTGATGGGCTCCGAGCAGCATGCCGCAGAAGAACTCGGCGGCCTGCAGCGGGTCGGGGCAGGCCAGGTGGCCGGCCTGCGTCTCCCGCTCCAGATAGGCCGCCAGCCGCAGGCGGGAGGCCTTGGGCCCCGCCTCGTAGACCGTCCGCCCGAACTCCGGCGATTCGTGCGCGCCCAGCATGGCGGCCCGCAGGAAGCCGTACCCGCGGCCGTCGAGCATCTTGCCGAGCAGGGTCCGCCCGAACGCCGCCAGCGCCTGGCGCGGGTCGGCCAGGGCGGCGGGGGTCGCCAGCGCCGCCGTCATCTCGTGGACCCGCCGCTCGCACAGGGCCAGAACCAGTTCCGACTTCGAGCCGTAATGGTTGTAGATCGTCTGCTTGGAGACCCCGGCCCGCCGGGCGATCTCCTCCAGCGGCGCGGTCGGCCCGCGCTCGGCCAGCACCTCCAGCGCGGCGTCGAGGATGGCCTCGCTCTTGGCGACATCGATCTGGCCGGCGACGCGCGGCATCAGTGACCTCCCGCCGCGGGGGCCGCGGACTTGCCCGGCTTGGTGAACAGCGCCAGCACCACGGCCGCCCAACAGCCGAACGCCAGGAACAGGAAGGCGTCGCCGAACGCCAGGACGGCGGCCTGCCGGTGCATCATCATCGACATGGCCTTTGCCGCGCCACCCTCCGGATTGGCCATGCCGCTGGCGCTCATCAGCTCGGTCAGGCTCTGCAGCATGCCGCTGCTCACGGGGTTGGCGACGCTGGCGGCGCCGGCGATGTCGGCGTAGTGCACGGCCCCCTGGTGGGTCAGGATCGTCGAGATCATCGCCAGGCCGATCGCCCCGCCGACGTTGCGCAACAGGTTGATGAGCCCGGAGGCGTCTTTCATCATCGAGACCGGCAGGGTCGAGACGCACATCTGCTGCGAGGCGATCATCGCCACGATGGTCCCCGCCGCTCGCACCGCCTGCAGCAGGAAGAACTCGCGGAAGCCCCAGTCGTCGGTGATGTGGACGCCCAGCTGCAGCGCCCACGCCGCGAGGCCAAAGCCGACCGCCATGGCGATCCGCGCGTCGAGCTTGGCGACCAGCCGGCCGGCCAGCGGCGCGGCCAGGAACATCGTCAGACCCGAGACCAGCATGGTCGTCCCGACCTCTCCGGCCGAGAAGCCGCGCACCTGGCCGAGGTAGAGCGGCAGCAGGAAGGTCCCCCCGAACAGGCTGACGCCGGTCACCAGGGTCATCAGCATGCCGACCGCGAAGTTGCGGTCACGGAACGGCTTTAGCGAGACGATCGGTTGTCGGTAGGTCAGCTGGCGCCACAGGAAGGCGACGCCGGCGATCACCGCGGTGACGGAGAGCCAGAGGATCAGGTCATCATCGAACCAGCCTTCGCTCGAGCCTTCCTCCAGCACGTATTGCATGGAGAGCAGGAAGACGCTCATCAGGGCGAGGCCCGGCCAGTCGATGCCCTTGGCTAGGCTCGGATCGCCCTTGTCGAAGGCCCCGTAGCGGCCGACCAGGTAGATCACCAGCATACCGGCCGGGACGTTGATGAAGAACAGCCAGCGCCAGCTCAGCTGGTCGGTCAGGTGGCCGCCCAAGGTTGGGCCAATAGTCGGCGCCAGGGTGACGATCAGGCCGATGATGACGTTGGCGGTGATCCGCCGCTCCGGCGGGAAGACGGTCATGGCCACGGCGAAGATCGGCGGGATCATCGCGCCGGCGAAGATCCCCTGCAGCGCCCGGAAGGCGATCATCAGTCCGACGCTCGACGACAGGCCGACCGCCACCGAGGTCGCCATGAAGCCGACCACCGCGACCACGTAGAAGGACCGCGTCCCCCACATGCGGGTGAGGTAGGCCGTCAGCGGCATGATCACGACCTCGGCCAAGAGGTAGATGGTCTGGACCCAGCTGATCTCGTCGGCCGTCGCGCCGATGCCGGCCTGAATCTGCACCAGGGACGAGGCGACGATCTGGATGTCGAGGATGGCCATGAACTGGCCGATGACCATCCCGCCGAACCCGAGGAAGATCTTCGTCCAGTCGACCGGCGCGGCGCCGGCCTCCGGCGTCGCTGAATGGGCCGGGATGGCGGCCGCGGCCATGGCTTAGTGCGCCGTCACGCGGGACGGTAGAACGCTGGCCTCGGCGAAGCTCGGGCCGGTGTTCTCGGTCACCGCAACCTTCACCTTCACCGACAGGCCAGGTCGCAGGGCGCCGGC
The DNA here is from genome assembly GCF_044236515.1 of Phenylobacterium sp. GTDB lineage: Bacteria > Pseudomonadota > Alphaproteobacteria > Caulobacterales > Caulobacteraceae > Phenylobacterium. The sequence goes on along the minus strand of NZ_JBIIGK010000081.1, from coordinate 3,842 downwards.
CAGCGGCTGCTTGCGATCGACGGCGATCCGCACCGGCAGGCGCTGGGCGATCTTGGTGAAGTTGCCGACCGCGTTCTCCACCGGGATCAGGGCGAACTCCGAGCCGGTAGCCGGCGCGAAACTGTCGATCCGACCGCGGATGGTCTGCTTGCCGAAGGCGTCGGCGTGGATCTCCACCGGCTGGCCGATCCGCAGCCGGCTGACCTGGGTCTCCTTGAAGTTGGCGACGATGTAAGCGTCGCCGAGCGGTACGATGCTCATCAGCGCCCCGCCCGGACGCACGTACTGGCCCACCCGGACCCCGCGCGCTCCGACCACGCCGTCGACCGGCGCACGCACCTCGGTGCGGGTCAGGTCGATGCGGGTCTGCTCGACCGCCGCCCGAGCGGCGGCGGCCTGCGCCTCGCTCTGGGCGCGGGCCGAGTTCAAGGATGCGGCGGCCTGACGCTCCGCCTCCAGCGTGGCGCGGGCCTGGGCGACGGCGGCGTTCGCCTGCTCCTGGCCGGCGCGGGCGGTCTGGGCGCGCTGCGAGGAGACCCAGCCCTCTCGAGCCAGCCGCCCGTAGCGGTCGAGCTCGGCCTGCGCGAGGTTGGCCTCGGCCCGGGCGCTTTCCACGCCCGCCGCCTTCTGGGCGATGAGCGCCCGCTCCAGCCGCGCCTTGTCATCCACCGCCAGGATCGCAGCTTCAGACGCCGCTGCGTTGGCCCGCGCCTGGGCGAGCTTGGCCTCGATCGCGGCCGGATCGATGCGCACCAGCAACTGGCCGGCCTTCACCGGCTGGTTGTCGCCGACCAGCACCTGCGCGACATAGCCGTCGACCAGCGAGGCCACCGACACCTTGTCTGCCTGCACGAAGGCGTTGTCGGTGGTTTCGAACTTCTGCTTGCCCGTCCACCAGACGCCGCCGCCCACAGCCACGGCGACCGCCGTCGCGCCCGCGACGGCCAGGGGAACGATCCGCGCCTTCGGCAGTCCCATCTGACGATATCCTGAAAAATGGACCGAAGGGTCCACAACGTTTGCCACCTAGGACCGCGACCGATGTTCCGCAAGAGAAAAGTGGACGCCTCCGTCCATTTTATCCACTGCGCTGGACGCGGGCCGGCGTTCGTGGCGTATCGGCCCAATGAGCGAGTTCGACGCCGACGTGATCATCGCGGGCGCCGGGATGGCCGGCGCCACCCTGGCGCTGTCCCTGCACCGGGCCGGCCTGACGCCGCTGCTGATCGATCCGGTGGTGTTCGACGCCCAGCTGGCCCCGACCTTTGATGGCCGCGCCTCGGCCATCGCCTACGCCGCCTTCCGCCAGTGGAAGGCCCTAGGCCTCGGCGAGGATCTGGCCCCCAAGGCCCAGCGCATCGAGCAGATCCTCGTCACCGACGGCAAGGCGCCCGGCGCGGCGGCGGCCGGCGCCGGTCCCTTCTGGCTGCGCTTCGACTCCGCCGAGATCGAAGGCCGCACCGACGGCGAGCCCCTCGGCTACCTGCTGGAGAACCGCCATATCCGCGCCGCGCTCGCCGCCGCGGTGGAGGAGGCGGGGATCGAGGTCCTCGCGCCCGCGCGCGTCGCCGAGGCCGCGTTCGACCCGCGCGCCGCGGCTGTCACCCTCGACAGCGGCCGGACCCTGCGGGCGCCCCTGCTGGTCGGGGCGGAGGGCCGAGGCTCGGTGGTGCGCGCCGCCGCCGGCATCGGCGCGATCGGCTGGGACTATCCGCAGTCCGGCGTCGTCGCCACGGTCCGCATGGCCCGCGACCACCAGGGCGTGGCCCACGAATTCTTCCTGCCCGGCGGCCCGTTCGCCGTCCTGCCGCTGACCGGCAACCGCGCCAGCCTCGTCTGGACCGAGAGCCGCGCGCGCGCCCAAGCGCTGAAGACGGCGCGGCCGGAGATCTTCCACGCTCACCTGCAACGCCGGTTCGGCGACCATCTCGGCGAGGCGACGCTGGACGGGCCGGTGTTCACCTATCCGCTCAGCCTGCAGCTGGCCGAACGGCTCAGCGCCCACCGCGTCGCCCTGCTCGGCGACGCCGCGCACGGCGTCCACCCCATCGCCGGCCAGGGCCTGAACCTTGGGCTCAAGGGCGCGGCCGCCCTCGCCGAGGTCATCGTTGAGGCCTCGCGCCTGGGCGAGGATTTCGGGTCGGAAGCAGTGCTTGAGCGCTACGCCGCCTGGCGCCGGTTCGACACCGCGACCCTATCGGCCGGCATGGACGCTTTCGTCCGGCTGTTCTCGAACGACAACCCGCTGCTGCGCCTGGCCCGGGGCGCCGGCATGGCGGCCGTCAACCGCATCGGCCCGGCCCGCCGTTTCTTCATGCATCAGGCCGGCGGCGCTGTCGGCGACCTGCCGCGGCTGCTGCGCGGCGAGACGCTGTAGACGCTATTCGCCTTCGCCCAGTTCGCGGGCGTCTTCCGGCAGCATGATCGGCACGCCGTCGCGGATCGGATAGGCCAGGCGCGCGCCGCGGCTGACCAGCTCGCCCTTGGCGCGGTCGAGCTCCAGCGGCCCGTGGGTCACCGGGCAGACCAGCACTTCCAGCAGCCGCGGATCGACATCGACGTCGAAGGGCGTTTCCAGGGGCGGAAGATCGGCGGGCGCGCTCATGAGCCGCTTCTACTGCACCGACGGCGCGCCGTCATCGCCGTCCTCGAGGGCGTCGATCTCCAGCAGCGCCGTCAGGGTCTCGAACCGGCCCGGGAGGTCCGGCGCCTCGAGCAGCGCCTGCTTCTCCGCCGGGTCGAACGGCAGGCCCATGGCCAGGCTGTTGACCAGCGCCTGCAGCGGCGCCGCCGCGGCCGTCTCCCAGTCGATGTCGAGCTCGCGCCGGTTGAGGTAGCGCTTCAGGGCCCGGCCGAACCGCTCGCGCGCCTCCTCCATCGCGTCGGTCTCCTCGTCCTCGGCGAGGTCGGCCTCGAAGCGGTCGTAGGCGGCGCGCAGTTGGCGATAGGGCGCGCGCACCGGCAACTCCTCGCCGGGCTCGAACCGGCACACGCCGGTCAGGGTGATCAGGTAGCGGCCGTCGGAGGTCTCGGCATAGCTGGTGATCCGCCCGGCGCAGCCGACGTCGGCCAGGGCCGGCCGCGAGCGATCGCCGCCCGGTCGCGTCTGGACCATGCCGATGACCCGGTCGCCGGCCATGACGTCGTCGATCATGTTGAGGTAGCGCGGCTCGAAGATCTGCAGCGGCAGCTCGCCGCCCGGCAACAACAGCGCGCCATCCAGCGGGAACACCGGGATGACCTGCGGCAGATCTGCGATGCGCCGGTAAGGCGCCATGGTGCGTCCCCTGCGCGTCAACTGAACAGGATCGCCGACAGCCGCCGGCGGCCGTTCTTGGCGACCTCCGACATCGGCCCGGCGGCCTCGAAGATGGTCAGCAGCTGCTTGCGCGCCGCCTGGTCGTTCCACTCACGGTCGGCCTCGACGATGGTCAGAAGATGGTCGGCCGCGGCGTCCATGTCGCCGCGCCCGGCTAAGGCCTTAGCCAGCGCCAGCCGCGCCTCGTGGTCGGCGGGATCGGCGGCCAGCCGGCGCTCGAACTCGGCGGTCTCCGAGGCGCCCTCGGCGGCCAGGGCCAGGGCGGCGCGCACCCCGTCCAACTCCGCGTCCTTGGCGTCATCAGGCAGCATGGCGACCACCTCGCGGGCCCGCTCGGCGTCGCCGCCCGACAGGTAGACGCGGGCGAGGCCGGCGACCGCCTTCACGTTCTGCGGATCGTGGGCCAGCACCTCGGCATAGGCCTGGGCCGCGCCGCCGAGGTCGCCGAGGTCCAGCGACTCCTTGGCCATGGCCAGCAGGTCGTCGACCGGCGATGCGCCGCCCCCGCCCTGTTTGGCGAGGC
>NZ_JBIIGK010000222.1:0-3638 GCF_044236515.1 Phenylobacterium sp. | reverse complement strand
TGCTCGAGCTCTTCCAGCACCAGCATGCCGGCCCCGCCGGCGATGACGAAGCCGTCGCGGTCGCGGTCGTAGGCGCGGGACGCCACAGCCGGCCGGTCGTTGAAGTTGCTGCTCATCGCGCCCATGGCGTCGAACAGGACGCTGAGCGACCAGTCGAGCTCCTCGACGCCGCCAGCGAAGACGATGTCCTGCTTGCCGAGCAGGATCTGCTCGTAGCCGTTGCCGATGCAGTGGGCCGAGGTCGCGCAGGCCGAGGAGATCGAATAGTTGATGCCGCGGATCTTGAACCAGGTGGCCAGGGTCGCCGACGGGCCGGAGCTCATGGTCTTGGGCACGGCGAACGGGCCGATCCGCTTGGGGCCGCGGGTGCGGGCGGTTTCGGCCGCCTCGATGATGATGCGGGTGGAGGTGCCGCCGGCGCCGACCACCAGGCCGGTGCGCTCATGCGAAATCTCGGCCTCTTCCAGTCCGGCGTCGGCGATCGCCTGCTCCATGGCGATATGGCCGTAGGCGGTGCCCGGCGCCAGGAAACGCGCCGCGCGCCGGTCGACCATCGCCTCCCAGTCGACGTTCGGGGCGGCGTGAACCTGGCTACGGAAGCCGAGCTCGGCATATTCCGGCGCGGCGGTGACGCCGGAGCGCGCTTCGCGCAGGGACGTCAGAACCTCATTGGCGTCGGCGCCGATCGACGACACGACGCCCATTCCGGTGATCGCCACGCGGCGCATCGCAGGCTCCTCCAGCTTACTCGGCGAATCTAACGATCAGGCGAGGTCTTCGGCTGCGAACAGCCCGACCCGCAGATCCTTGGCCTCATAGATGGGCTTGCCGTCGGCCAGGAGAACCCCATCGCCGACCCCCATCACCAGCTTGCGCATGATCACGCGCTTCAAATCGATCTTGTAGACCAGCTTGGAGACCGACGGGGTCACCTGGCCCGTGAACTTCACTTCGCCGACGCCGAGGGCGCGGCCCTTGCCCGGCGCGCCGCTCCAACCCAGGAAGAAGCCGACCAGCTGCCACATGGCGTCGAGCCCCAGGCAGCCCGGCATCACCGGATCGTTGATGAAGTGACAGGCGAAGAACCACAGGTCGTCACGGATATCGAGCTCGGCCTCGACGTGGCCCTTGCCGTGGGCGCCGCCGTCCGAGGTGATCTGGGTGATCCGGTCGAACATCAGCATCGGCGGGGCCGGCAACTGCGCGTTGGTCGGGCCGAACATCTCGCCGCGCGCACAGGCGAGCAGCTCCTCGAGTGAGTAGCTGGAGGGCCTTGCGGCGTCTTGGCTCATTTGCGCGACCTGTTGTTCGAATTCGACCCGAGGGCCTACCAGAGCCCGCCGGGCGGCTCAACGGCTGAGGCGTTTGGACCGACATTGCGCCTGAGGCGCGGTCCCCCACAGCTCGGCTTCACGGACCCAGCCGGAGGCGCCCTCGACCTTGACCCGGCACCAGCCCTTGTCGCACCGCACCAGGCTGGCGAGCGCCCGGCCGCTGAGCCAGGCGCCGACCTTGGCCTCGGGCTTGGGCTTGCGCCGCAGGGCGACCGGCTGCGGCCGGACGTTCATCAACGAACGCCTCCCGTCGGTCGTCCGCTTGTGAACCCAGGCGAGGCCGCCGTCCGGGTCGCAGACTCGCCGCCACTCGCTGGTCTCGGCCACCACCTGCACCGGCAGGCTGCGGGTGCGGTAGACCCAGAGCAGCTGATGGTCGTCGCCCGGGCCGGAGCGGGCGTTCACCCGGTCGAACTTCAGCGTCACCCAGCGCGGCACCGGCAGACCGGACGGGGTCGCCCGCTCGGCCGCCTGGGCAAGGTCGGAGAAGGTCAACACGGAAAACAGCGCCGCCGCGAGCGCGATCCGGCCGTTTCGACCGCTCATTCTCAACAGGTCGCCTTGGCCGTCCATGGGGGCTTTGCTACAGGTCGCTTTCCGAAGCAGCCGCCGCGTCGGCGCTGCACTAGAAGCCTCTTTTCATTTCGCTCATGGCCGCCCGCAAGCCGAAAGTCATCGTCACGCGCAAACTTCCGGACTCGGTCGAGACCCGGATGCGCGAGCTGTTCGACACCGAGCTGAACCTCACCGACCAGCCGATGGGCCGCGAGGCGCTGATCGACGCGGTCCAGCGCGCGGACGTCCTCGCGCCCACCATCACCGACAAGATCGACGCCGAGCTGCTGCAGCACGCCGGCGAGAACCTGAAGCTGATCGCCAACTTCGGGGCCGGCGTCGATCACATCGACGTCGCCGCCGCCAACGAACGCGGCCTGACGGTGACCAACACGCCAGGCGTGCTGACCGAGGACACCGCCGACCTGACCATGGCCCTGCTGATGGCCACCACCCGGCGAATCGTCGAGGGCACCCAGGTCATCCAGGCCGGCGAGTTCCGCGGCTGGGCCCCGACCTGGATGATGGGCAAGCGGATCACCGGCAAGCGGCTCGGGATCATCGGCATGGGCCGGATCGGCGCCGCCGTCGCCCGCCGGGCCAAGGCCTTCGGCCTGCAAATCCACTATCACAACCGCAAGCCGGTCAGCCTGCGCATCGCCGAGGAACTCGAGGCGACCTACTGGGAAAGCCTGGACCAGATGCTGGCGCGGATGGACATCATCTCGGTCCACTCGCCGCACACCCCAGCCACCTATCACCTGCTGTCGGCGCGCCGGCTTAAGCTGCTGCAGCCGCACGCCATCGTCATCAACACCGCCCGCGGCGAGATCATCGACGAGGATGCTCTGGCGGACCTGCTGAAGAGCGGAGCGATCGGGGCCGCCGGGCTCGACGTCTTCGAGCACGAGCCGCAGGTGAACCCCAAGCTGATCGGCCTGCCGAACGCCGTCCTTCTGCCGCACCTGGGGTCCGCCACCATCGAGGGCCGGGTCGAGATGGGCGAGAAGGTGATCATCAACATCAAGACCTGGATGGACGGCCACAAGCCGCCGGACCGCGTCCTACCGCAGATGCTCTAACCCGAGCAGACGGGGCACTGGGGGTCCGCCGCGACCCGGACCGTGCGGCTTTCCCCGGCCAGGGCGTCGTAGAGGGCGAGGCGGCCGGTGAGCGGCTCGCCGGCCCCGGTGATCAGCTTCACCGCCTCCAGGGCCATCATGGAGCCAATTACACCCGCCAGGGCGCCGATGACGCCGACGGCCGAACAGGTCTCGGCGTCGGGCGGGACGTCGGGCACCAGGCAGCGGTAGCAGGGCCGCCCGCTGAACACCCCGACCTGCCCGGTCCAGCGGCCGATCGCGCCGGAAACCAGGGTCTTGCCGTGCCGCACGCAGGCGGCGTTGACGCAGAACCGCGTGGCGAAGTCGTCGGTGCCGTCCAGCACCAGGTCGACGCCGGCCACCAGCTCGTCCGCCGTCGTGTCATCGAAGAGCCCGTTGAAGCCGGCGACGAAGATATGGGGGTTGAGGGCGTGCAGCCTGTCGGCGGCGGCCTCGGACTTGGGCTGGCCGATGTCGCCCTCGGTATAGATGACCTGCCGCTGGAGGTTCGAGGCGTCCACGACGTCGGGATCGGCCAGGAAGACCGAGCCGACGCCGGCGGCCGCCAGATAGAGCGCCGCCGGGGCGCCGAGGCCGCCGGCCCCGACGATGAGGACGCTGGCCGTCTTCAGGCGCTGCTGGCCCG
>NZ_JBIIGK010000080.1:0-13730 GCF_044236515.1 Phenylobacterium sp. | reverse complement strand
CTCTGGCGCGCCGCGGCCGCAAGGGTTTCGCCGAGACCGGCGCCCTGCCCGAGGTCGGCGTCGCCGATGTCGTCGAGCGCGATCCGGACGGCGACCTGCTGATCCGGCTGACCCGCGCCGAAGACGCCCCGCTGGTCCGGCTCGCGCCCGATCGCAAGGCCGAGGCCGGCCAGGCGCCAGGACTTGGCGACCGGCTGCTGGTGCGCTTCGCCGCTCTCGAGAACGGGGAATGGGAAGCCCGGCTGATCAAGCGTCTTGGCCAGAGCGCGCACAAGGTGCTTGGCGTCGTGCGCAAGGCACGCCGCGAGGTGCGAATCGAGCCCGTCGATCGTCGCTCGAAGGATAGTCTTGTCCTACCTCCCGAGGAGGGCGAGACCCTCCGCGATGGCGACCTCGTGGTCGCCCAGCTTGCGCCGTCGGAGCGGCGGTTCGGCCCCAAACGCGGCAAGCTGCTGGAGGTCGTCGGCCGCGAGGACCAGCCGCGGGCCGCCTCCCTCATCGCTATTCACGCTCACGGCATCCCGACCGGCTTCAGCCAGGCCGCGGAAGCCGAGGCCGAGGCCGCTGAGCCGCCGACCCTGGCCGGCCGCGACGATCTGCGGAACGTGCCCTTCATCACCATCGACCCGGCCGACGCGCGGGACCACGACGACGCCGTCTTCGCGGAGCCGGACACCGACGAGACAAACCCTGGCGGCTGGATCGTCTGGGTCGCCATCGCCGATGTGGCCGCCTACGTCCGCCCGGGCTCGGCCCTCGATCGCGAGGCCCGCGACAAGGGCAACAGCGTCTATTTCCCCGACCGTGTCGAGCCGATGCTGCCGGAACGGCTGTCCAACGGGCTGTGCTCGCTGCGCGAGGGCGAGAACCGCGCCTGCCTCGCTGTGCGGATGGTGTTCGGCGCCGACGGGCGCAAGCGCTCGCACCGTTTCGTTCGCGGCCTGATGCGCTCGGCGGCGAAGCTGTCCTACGAACAGGCGCAGGCCGCCATTGACGGACGCACTGACGACAAGACGGGCCCGATCCTCGAGAGCATCCTTAAGCCGCTGTGGGCCGCCTATGAGATGATGGGAAAGGGTCGCACTGCCCGCTCGCCCCTGGCCATCGAGAGCCTGGAGCGAAAGATCGTTATCGACGCGGAGGGTCAGGTCACCTCGATCACCCCGCGGGCCTCCCTCGACGCCCACAAGCTCATCGAGGAGATGATGATCCAGGCCAACGTCTGCGCCGCCGAGACGCTGGAGCAGAAGAAGACGCCGCAGATCTACCGCGTCCACGACACCCCGAGCCTGGAGAAGGTGCAGAACCTCGCCGACTTCCTGCAGACGCTGGGCGTCAACTGGAGCAAGGGCGAGGCTCCGCGCACCGACCGCTTCAACCGGCTGCTCGACCAGACACGCGAGACCCCGCACGCCGAGATCGTCAACGAGGTCGTCCTGCGCACCCAGATGCAGGCGCATTACGCGACCGACAACATCGGGCACTTCGGCCTGAACCTCGCCAAGTACGCCCACTTCACCTCGCCGATCCGACGCTACGCCGACCTGATCGTCCACCGGGCCCTGATCCGCGCCCTTGGACTCGGCGACGACGGCCTCACCGATCGCGACATCGCTCAGATGAAGGACACCGCCGAGATCATTACCGCCTCGGAGCGCCGGGCGATGGCCGCCGAGCGGGACGCCACCGACCGCTACGTCGCCGCCTTCCTGTCCGATCGCGTCGGCGCGGAGTTCGCCGGCCGGATTACCGGCGTCACCCGCTTCGGCTTGTTCGTGCGGCTGGAGGAGACCGGGGCCGATGGCCTCGTGCCCGTCTCGAAGCTCGGGGGCGAGTACTTCATCCACGATGACCGCATGCACGCCCTGGTCGGCGAGCGCACAGGCGCACGCTGGCCGCTCGGCATGTCCGTCACCGTCCGTCTGGAGGAGGCGACGCCGATCACCGGCGGCCTGCTGTTCGAGATGATCAGCGAACCCGCCCCACCTGACCGGACCGCGCCCCGGCCGCGACTCGGCATGCGGGCCCGAGGCGATCGCCGGCCCGGCGGGCCGCGGCCCGCGCCGCGAAAGGGCGGATCGAAAGGCCCGAAAAAGTCGAGCCCGGGCAAGCGGCGCGGTCGCTAACGGCGAACCATTGACTTCGCGCGCCGGATTCGTATTTTCCGCGGCTCTTTAGGAACACCCGCCGGCGGTGCGTATCCGTTCGGTCCCGCTCGAGGATTACCCATGGCGAAGCCCGCCTCCATCAAGATTCGCCTGAACTCGACGGCGGACACCGGCTTCTTCTACGTCACGAAGAAGAACGCCCGCACCAAGACCGAGAAGCTGGTCATGAAGAAGTACGACCCGATCGTGCGCAAGCACGTCGAGTTCCGTGAAGGCAAGATCAAGTAAGCACGCGACCGCGCGCTTGCTTTTCAGGCGCCCGGCTTCGGCCGGGCGTTTTGCGTTTGAGGGTGTTTAGGCCGCGTGGGCGATGACGCGGTTGCGCCCCGAGGACTTGGCCTCGTAAAGCGCCTCGTCCGCCCGCTTGAGCAGGCCCTGGGCGTCGTCCTCGCCGGCCTGGCTGGCGGCCACGCCGATGGAAATGGTCACGCTCAGGAGTTCCTGGCCGCCCATCACCCGGAACGGCGAACCGGCGACGTGCAGGCGGATCCGTTCGGCGATGCGCCGGGCGTCGAGCATCTGGGTGTCCGGCATGACGATGACGAATTCCTCGCCGCCGTAGCGCACCGGCAGGTCGATCGCCCGGACGTTCGAAGCCAGCCTGGCCGCGAACTCCTTCAACACCTCGTCCCCGACGTCGTGGCCGAAGCTGTCGTTGATCTTCTTGAAGTGGTCGATATCGAGCAGCAGCAGCGACACCGGCTCCCCGCCCATCGCTGCCCGCTTCATAAGCGCGCCGATCTGACCCGTCATGTATCGGCGGTTGTGCAGGCCGGTCAGCTGGTCGGTGACCGCCAGCTCCAGCGACTGGTCGAGGTTGTCGCGCAGATAGTCCGTGTACCGCTTTCGCCGGATCTGCGTCTTGGCCCGCGCCGCCAGTTCCTGCGGATCGATTGGCTTGCCCAGGATGTCGTTGACGCCGATCTCTAGCGCCTTCATCAGCCGCGGCCGCTCGTCGAAGTCGACGATGGCCAGCACCGGCACGTTCCGCGTCGCCTCGTCGGACCGCAGGTTCGCCGCGAACCGCAGGCCGTCGAAGGTCTTCGCCCCGATGTTGACGATCACCAGGTCGACCGGCCCCCGGGCCGTCAGCAGCGCCGCCTCCGGCGTCGCCTCCATCACCGGCCGATGCTCGATCGACAGCTCGGTGCAGATGCGGGTCGCCTGCCGCTCGTGATCGTCGACGATCAGCACCCGGCCGCCGGTCCCGGCCATCCGCGCCGCCGCCGCGCCGATCAGGCCCATCCGGCGCCCCGACGCCTCCCGCTCGCGCAGTTCGTCGATGACGGCCTTCAGGCGCGTCAGGCTGCGGACCCGGGCGAACAGCATGACGTCATCGATCGGCTTCGTCAGAAATTCGTCGGCCCCGGCCTCCAGCCCCGCCACGCGGTCGGACCGCCCGTCCAGCGCCGTGACGAGGACCACCGGGATATGCCGCGTCTCCGGGTCATCCTTCAGCCGCCGGCAGACCTGGAAACCGTCCATGCCGGGCATCATCACGTCGAGCAGGATGATGTCGGGCTTCTCGGACGCGGCGACGGCGAGCGCCGTTGCGCCGTCGCCGGCGGTCAGCACCTCATAATATTCGGCGGACAGCTTGGCTTCGAGCAGCCGGACGTTGGCCTCAATGTCGTCGACGACAAGGATCCGCGCCGACATCGGCCTAGTCCAGGAGCCGCTTGATGGTGTCGAGGAAGTGCGTGACCGAGATCGGCTTCGAGATATAGGCCTCGCAGCCGCCCTCCCGAATCCGCTCCTCGTCCCCCTTCATGGCGAACGCGGTTACCGCGACGACGGGAATCGCCGCCAGCTCCTCGTCTTCCTTCAGCCACTTGGTGACTTCCAGGCCCGAAATCTCTGGAAGCTGGATATCCATCAAGATGAGGTCAGGACGATGTTCGCGGGCAAGCGAAAGCGCAGAGAGTCCCTCGCGGGTCTGCAGGGTTTCATAACCCTGGGCTTCGAGCAGATCATGAAACAGCTTCATGTTCAGCTCGTTATCCTCGACGATGAGGACCTTCTTGGCCATTCAAGGACCCGGCTCTGTTCTTGAGGACGCCGCCAGGACGGCCACCCCCACAATCGAACCTTCATCCCACGGATATCCTTAAACTTCGTTAGCCGCGACTCCGGCGCCCCGGCGAACCCTCGTTCTATCCGGGTATATTTACAGGCAGCCGTCGGCGGACTACAGGGGGTCATGGACGCCACCTACACCGCTTTCCTCGGCGCCGATCGCCTGGCCGCCGGATCCGGCGCCGATGTGGCGGCGGCGTGCCGCCGACTGGACGCGAGCGCAGCCAGCCCCGTGATCTTCGACGACGCGACCGGCCAGCGCGTCGAAGTCGACCCGTTCGCCGAGCCGCCGGCCCTCGCCGCTCCGGGACAGCCGCAGCCGTCGACCGTCCGCCCGGGCCGCGGCCGGCCGAAGCTCGGCGTCGTCGCCCGCGAGGTGACCCTCCTGCCCCGGCACTGGGACTGGCTTAGCACCCAGGCTGGCGGCGCCTCGGCCGCCATCCGACGCCTCGTCGAAGACGCGCGGCGGGGCAGCGCCGGCGCGGACGCCGCGCGTCAGGCTCAGGAGGCGCTCTACCGCGTCATGTCTGTCCTCGCCGGCGACCTTCCCGGTTTCGAGGACGCCGCCCGCGCCCTCTACGGCCGCGACGACGCGGCCCTCGACGCCCATCTCGGGAGGTGGCCGGCGGACGTCGCCGCCTATCTCACCCGCCTTGCGGCGACAGAGCGCGCCGCGCGGCCGCTCTAGCGCCCCGCCCTGGCCTCCAGCGCATGCTCGGCCGCGTGCGTCTCGACAGCCAGCCGACGGGCGGCGTCGCAGGCGACGATCTGGCCGCCGCGCGTCGCATAGCCGATCTCCAGGTCCGCGAGCGTCGGCTGCGGGGGCAAGGTGTGCAGCGCGCACGGCCGCGCCGCCTCAGCCGGCATCGCGACCTGCGGTGCAGCCGGCAAGTTCAGGCGCCGCGGCGCACAGCCGGCGGTCGGCGTCGCGCAGACGATCAGCGCGGTCAGGATCAAGCGGCGCATCGCCGTCCTCCGATTTCAGGGCTTCATGACTAAGGTCGGCGACGCTCCGCGCCGCCGCATCGCGCCGTCGGGTCGCCGTCTCGACCCGCTTGGCGGTCTCGCTCGCACCGTCGGTTTCCAGCTTGGCAAGCGCCGCCCGCGCCTCGGCCGCGGCGACTTTCGGGCGCTCGGCGGCGACGCCGTGGCGACGTCCGGTCCAATAGAGTCCGAGCGCCGCGACGATCAGCACGGCCAGCGCGACGAGCGCCAGGATCCAGCGCCCGCTCACGACGGCAATCCCGGCGCGTAGCCACGCCCGCGCCGCGTCAGCACCTGCCGCCGCATCGCCGGGGCGAAGGAGATGTGCACCCACGTTCCCTCCTGGATCAGTTGGTCGAAGGCCACCGCCGAAGCGGCGATCGCCCGGCAGATCTCCAGCGCCGTGCCGAAGCCGTAGCAGTTGAAGTCCACCGCCCGGCCGCTCAGGTGCGCCGAACGCTCGGCCCCGCCGACGGCGCGGTTCACGGCCGGCGAGCGGTAGCCGCTCGAGACGGTGATCACCCGGTCGCCTAGCAGGCGCCGTACCTCCTCCATCCGCCCGGCCGTCTCGCGCAGCGCCGCGACCACCGTCGGTGGCGGCGTATTGTCGAGGCCGCGCTGCTGGGTGCAGCTCAGCTCCTCCAGGGCGAAGTGCTCCGTCAGTGGCGTTGTCATGGCGCGTATGCCGCCAGCACGCCGGCCGGCGCCTCCGCCTCCAGGCGCGACACCCGCGCCTCGCTCGCGGCCCACAGTTGCGCCAGCGCCCAGGCCAGCAGGGCGATGACGATCGCCCAGACCCGCCCCTTCAGGCCCTCGACCGCCGCCAGCGTGCTGGCGGACGTCGCCTTGATCTCCGTGAGCCGTTCCTCGCAGCGGGATTCATGGTCGCCCAGTCGCTGCTCAAGCGCGGCGAGGCGTTCGGATTGCGTGGTCACGCGCTGGCTCCGTTGAATCCTGCCGATCCACTGAGACCGAAGCTGCGATGCTTTCGGGTCTCCTTGGTGTTCTCGAACCCCTCCGTCCGACTTCCGACGAAGAGCTCACTGGGCAACCCACTGATCGCCGCGACCAGTTGCTGGGTGTGGTTCATCGGCGCCTGCCGGTACTGCTGGTCGATGTCCCGCAGGATCCCGCCCATCGACGCCTGGGTCTCGATGTTCGCCCGCTTGTTGGCGTCGTAAGCGGTCGACAGGTCGACGAGCCCGCGCGCGGCGTCCATCCGCCGCTGCTGCATGCGGTCGGCCGCCTCCGCGCCGAAGCGGCCGGCGGCGTTCAGGGCATCCATGTTGGCAAGGCCGAACTGGTTGGCCGCCGCGGCGTTGGCCAGCGACACCTGCTGGCGCCGGTTGGCGTCATCGGCCGACAGCGCCGCGCCGCGCTGGAACATCTGGTCGAGCAGAGTCGCCGACGTATTGGCCCGGCCCCTCGCAAGGGCGTCCTCGGTCATGCTCCGGGTCAGCGCCGCGCCGGAGCCGCCGAAGGCGCCCGAGCCGGCGAGGTCCAGATCCTGCTGCGCTCGCGTCTGGCCTGCGCTGTGGTCGAAGTCGGACAGGGCGGTATCCACGACATCCCGCCGGTACGGCGACATGTAGGACTCGAGGTTCTCCAGCAGCGACGCGGCCTTGGCCTTCGCCGCCTGGCCGGTCGACGCGGCGTAGGTGTTGGGCCCGTCCTGGGCGATGCCGCGCATCACGTCGGCGGCCCCGTCGAAGTTCCACGACAGGCCCGAGAGGTTCTCGGCCTCGGCCGCCGCCCGCCCCTGCAGGTCGTGCGCCGGCGCAACCAGGTCGTAGGGGTTGCGCTTGGCGTTCTCACCGATCTGGTCGGCGATCGCCCGCGTCGGGTTCAGCGCCCAGTCCGGCGTGATCGGCGTGGTTGTGCTTCCATAGTTCTTGTTGGTCGTGGTGGTGGTCTTCTCGTTTCGGTAATCGCCGCTCAGCTTGAACATCATCTCTACTTCTCTGATTTTGATTGATTTTCAGCGCCTGCCGGCCGCCGCCACATCCAGCGTCGGCTTGCCGATCCGGCCGCCCGTGGGCGAGCTCTGGCCCGCGAACCGAATGCGGAACAGCCGGCCCTTGGTCAGCACGTCGGCGCGCGCCGCGCCGGGCGCCATCGCCGTCTCGACGCGGTGTTCCGGCCCCTGCGGCTCGAACCGCGAGATCAGGGTCATGGTCACCGGTCCGATCTGGTCCTTGATGTCCGGCCAGACCTCGCGCACCAGCATTGTGCGGGCCGGATCGAGGTAGGTGTCGGCGGTCTCGACGTGCCAGGCGAACGCCGCCCCGTCCGCCGAATGCCCCTTCTCATGGAAATAGACATCGCCCTCCGCGGTCGCGGCGACGGGAAAGGCGGTCGGGCCGGCGTCGACGAACGCCGTCCGCGACATCACCCCGCGATGCCAAGCGCCGGCATCCGCCCCGGCGATGCACAGCGCCACGTAGCGGCTGTTCTCATAGCCGTCGCGCGCGTCCGGATAGTCGAACCGCACTTCGGAGAACTCGGCGTTCGAGCTCGCGACCACCTTGTCGCCCTGGCTCGCGGCCAAGCCGTCGGCGAAGTCGCTGCGGATCGGACAGGCCACCGGCTGCGGCTGCCCGCCGACCCCATAGCTATAGAACTGCCGGTCCGGACTGACCCAGAACGCCGTCTGCCCCACGACCACCGCGGCGTTCGGGCCGATTAGGCCGCAGTTGCGCCCCACCCGCTCGAACCGCCACGGCTGGTTCAGCGCCCCGACGAACGTCCCCAGGAACAGGGCGTCCGACGTCCACACCAGCATGTGGGGCCCGCACATCCGACCGGCGACGATCCGCCCGCCGCCGGTCAGCACATACTCGCGCGCGGTCGAGCCGGAGGCCGCCGTGCTCCACTCTGTGTTATCGCGGATCGAGGAGTGGCGGATGCAGAGCGGGTTGAAGGTCCCGGAGACCTCCTCGTTGCAGCCCAGCGCGAAGACCTGGTAGCCCCCGTCCAGCGGCGCCACCAGCATGTAGGTCACGCGCGCGGGCGCGCCGGCCAGCGCCTGCGCCTTCGCCGCCGTGTTGTTGGTCCAGGCGAAGATCGTCTGGTTGCGCGGGCTGGCCAGCAGTTGCTGTCCCCACGCCGCCATCGACCACGTCAGAGGGAAGTAGTCCGTGACTGACGGCAGGCCATAGCCGCCAACGCCGTAGGCCCCGGTGCCATATCCGGCGCTGCCGGCTCCATCCACCGCCCCCGCGGTGAACCCGCTGGCCGGCGTGATGTCGTACAGCACCCCGCCCTGCCAGAGCTGCAGGTTGGAATGGGTGCCGAACGCGACGTTCAACACCGCCGCATTGTCCGTCCACGGAAACGCCGTTCGGCAAACGCCGGACAATTTGGAGGCAGTCAGGCTCTCCCAGCCGCCGATCGCCTGCGGCAGACCGAGCCGGAACCGCACGTTGGACCCATCGGCCCACCGGCCGGCGCCCGCAAAACTGGTGTCGTCGCCGGCCAATCCCGGCGGCAGCTCGAGTGGAAGTCTCATGATTTTTCCGTTGATTCAGGGCGCAGGCTCACGCGACGTCGCGCCACGCGCCCGCCGTTCAAGCTCGTCGATCTCAGAAATTCCGTCGCGTCGGACCGGCCCGGCTCAACGCCGCCGAGGCCTATGGCGTCAGCGTCCGCGCATCCGGCGCCAGCCGCATCCACGCCGCTTCCAGCCGCGGCAGGAACGCCGCATGAGACCAGGCCCGGGCCGTCTCGCGCGCCGCCTCGATCATTCGCTCCAGCTTCGGCCCGCCGCGGTCCACCAGGTCCAGCGCCTCGGCCAGGGCGTCGGCCGCCGCCTCGCAATCGTCCTCGGCGACCCACAGGCCGTTGTCCGCCGTCGCGTACTGCCGCCCGCCGATCCCCAGGAACCCGACGCAGACACAGCCGCTGGCCATCGCCTCCAGCGTCGTCAGCCCCACCGACTCCAGCCGGTTGAGGCTGAGGTGCAGCGCCGACCCGCCCAGCGCCCGCGCCACGTCGGCCTCCGATCGATTGACCATCTCGTACCAGGTCGTCTCCGCATGCCGTGGATGCAGCCGACCGAGCAGCGCCCGGATCGCGCTCGCCTCCAGCCGGCGCTTGCGCGGCGCCAGCGAGATCACCCGCTTCTTCGTCCGCGACGGCGCGAACCGCCGCTCATCGGCGAAACACGGGACCAGCTCGACCCGCGCCTCCGGAAACGCCCGTCTGATCGTCGCCGCGTGCGCTGGCCCGACGGCCAGGATCGGCGGAAACCGGTCTGCCGGAAACCGCGACAGCGGCCGGAAGCCAAGCGCGGCGAACCCTTCCCGGCTCTGGGCGAAGATCACCGCCCGCCCCCCGAGTTTGAGCGCCATCTCGATGGCCTCCGGCGCATCGTCCGGGATGACGATCACGTCGTCGCGGCCCAGCACCTTCGCCGGCTCCACCGGCGCCTGATGCTCGAACCAGGTCGGCATCGCACTGCCGACGCCCAGGTAGCAGACCGCGTCAAACCCCAGGTCGCGCAAGGCCTCGACATGCCGCACGGCCATTTTCTGACCGCCCGACACCCCGCCCTCCCGCGACAGCAGAAGATAATGGATCCGCCCCATCCCGCCGCCTTACCACATGCCGCGCCGGCCGTGATAAGCGGGAGGCATGAAGCTGAACCTCGGCTGCGGCCACAACCGCATTCCCGGCTACGTCAACGTGGACTCAGCCCCGGCCTGCCAGCCGGACCAGCTCTGGGATCTCGAACAATCCCCCTGGCCCTGGGCGGACGACAGCGTCACCGAGGCGATGTTCGTCCACTCCCTGGAACACATCGGCTTCGAGCCGCGCGTCTTCCTGCAGGTGATCACCGAGCTCTATCGCGTCATGGCCCCGGGCGGAGAGGTGAAGATCTTCGCCCCGCATCCGCGCTCCGACGATTTCCTCAACGACCCGACCCATGTCCGGCCGATCACGCCGCAGATGCTGCGCCTCTTCGACCGCGCGGAGAACGACCGGGTCAAGGCGATCGGCGGCGCCAACACCCCCCTCGCCCACTACACCGGCGTCGATTTCCGCATCGTCCACCAGCAGTTCGTCCTCGCCGAGCCCTACGCTACCGCCCTGAAGGACGGCGCGATCAAGCCCGCCGAAGTCTCCGAAGCCATGGCCTCGAAATGGAACGTCGCCCGCGAGGTCCGCGTGACCTTGCGGGCGATCAAGCCCGCTGGCGCCGCGTGATCCAACCGTCGCCCGACGCCGCCCAGGCCACCCGCGCCGAGGCGCTGAACCTGCTGCGTCAGGGTCGCTTCGCCGAGGCCTGGCCGCTCTACGAGGCCCGGCGCTGGACGCCCGGCACAAATACGCTGGAGCCAATCACCGCCGCCCCGCGTTGGCGGGGCGAAGACCTTTCCGGCAAGCGCATCGTCGTCTGCGCCGAACAGGGCTTCGGCGACCAGCTGATGTTCGGCCGCTATCTGCCGCTGCTGCGCGAGCGCGGCGCGAACGTCGTCATCGCCTGCCACCCGCGCCACCTCGCGCGCCTGTTCGAGCGCGCCGGCTACGAGACCCGCCCCAACTACAACGACCGCCCGCTGCCGGACTGCGACTACTGGACCCACTTCGGCAGCCTGCCGGGGCGCCTCTCGCCCCAGCCGCCCGCGCCGGCCTGGCTGAACCTGCCGCTGACTACCGGCGGCGGCGTCGGCGTCATGGCGCAAGGCAACCCGAAGTTTGTCGACAACGCGGCCCGCTCCCTTCCGCCGCGGTTCGCGGCGCAGCTGCATAGCCTTGGCCGGGACCTCTCCCCGGCGGCCACCGGCGCCGTCGACTTCCTCGACACCGCCGAGCTCATGGCCGGCCTGGACCTCGTCGTCTCGGTCTGCACCTCCGTCGCCCACCTCGCCGGCGCCCTCGGCAAACCCCTGATCGTCCTCCTCCACGACCGCGCCGAATGGCGCTGGGGTCTGGGCGCCCGGTCCCCGTGGTATCCGGAGGCGACTCTGATCCGGCAGGACTCGCCGGGCGACTGGCGGGGGGTGATGGAGAGGTTGTTGAAGAGTTGCCACTCCGGCTACCCCCACGGCGCCTAGATGCAATACGGCAGCATCTCGTGCTAAGCGGCGCGGATGGCTAAACTGACCTACAACCCTCGCGTGTTTGACGTTTCAGACGTTGAAAGTGCGAAGCAGATCATTCTCACGCGTGAGCCCGACGCTAGCACTGAAGAGCGTTGGGAGAGGGAAACTCCTTATCTTGCGGGCCTGCTCGCAGCCCATCTCACGCCAAACTCAGGCAGCCTCATTCTGGATTACGGATGTGGCCTCGGCAGGCTGTCCAAGGCTCTGATAGAGCTTTGTGGCTGCAAAGTTCTTGGGGTGGATATCAGCGCTGATATGCGACGCCTGGCCCTGGATTTTGTCGGGTCCGACAAGTTCTCCGTCATCTCGCCAGAGCAGTTCGAGGAAGAGGTAAATTCCGGCCTGAGGGTTGATGGGGCTGTAGCGGTTTGGGTGATCCAGCACGTTCTGGATCCGGTGGCGTGCATAGACACCCTTGCGAGAAGTCTTTCCTCAACCGGCCGGCTCCTGGTCGCGAACACTCATCAGCGTTGCGTTCCCACCGTGGAGAAACCCTGGGGTAAGGATGGGCACGAGGTGCGAAAGCTCTTAGCTGCACGCCTGAGGGAGATCGCGATTGGTGTTCCGGACCCGATTTGGGTCGGCGAAAATACAGCGAAGTCTGCGTTCTGGGGCCTTTATAGACCTCGCGCGACATCGGAACTAAAGGATCTGAACGAGGTAGACTAGAACACGGCCATTCCTTCCGGAATGTACGTTCGTAGAACTATCTCCTGCTCCTCCGCCTCCTCCAGGCGCTGTACTCGTATCCACCGTGTTTTTCGCGGCGGCTCCGTTGCCACCGACCGGTCCGTAGAGGACGTCGGCAAAGCCCGCCGCCGCGCCGCCACCACCCGCAGAGGCCGCACCCGCACCTCCGACGCCTCCGTTGGGAGTAGATGCGCCTGCAGTCCCGGTTGAACCATTTCCTCCAGCACCCCCATCGCGGCCTATGTCCCAGGGACCAGCACAGGTGCCACCAGCGCCGCCGGACGATGTCGAAGTAGTACGACCGCCTCCGGCCACCATTATTTTCCCGTCGGGCAGCGTGACCGTCGTGTCTCCGCCGTTAGTACCGTTGGGAGAAGGGTCGGCGCCACCGGCACCGACTGACCACGACAACGTCTGGCCAACGTCAACCCTGACGCGCTTGAACCCAGCGCCACCCCCACCACCCCCGCCCGACGACACGGCATCTCGGCCGGACCCTCCAGCGCCCCACGCGAAGATGACGGCCCATGCGGGAACGGTGGCAGCGATTGAACCCGGTCCAGGCGTGGACGCATCGACAGCAGCGACAAGGTTCGGCAGCGGCGTTGCCGCACGCCGCCGTCCATCCATCCCCTGCCCGACGAAACCCCTCAGGTTCTGGCCCATCAGTAGTCCGCCCATTCGGCGACGGTCGTGATGCCATCGGCGATCGTGAGGGACTGCGCGACGTAGAGGATCGCGGCGGCCGGCAGGATCAGCGGCGTGTCCTCGGAATAGCCCCAGTCTGCCGGGGTGATCCGCGATGTGGTGCTGATGGTCACGTTGACCAGCACGCTGTCGATCAGCAGCTTGCTCGTCCCGCCATCGACAGACAGGTACAACTGCACCGCGGTGTTGGCGGAGGCCCGCGGCGTCGAGCGGAGCCGCGTCAGGCGCCCTCCGTTGGGTCCCGCCACGAGCAGCTGCTGTGTGTTGGTCGGCGACGAGGTGTAAGTGGTGTTTGCGGTCGTCGTGACGACCGCCGCCGCCTTTGGGGTTTGCGGCGTGATGATGCTGTTCGGCGTGACCGCCATGATGACCTCCTAAAGCGCCACCGCGAGGGCGACTTGCGTTCCGATGATGCGGGTGGGGTAGTCGACGAGGTCGGTGGCCGCTGGCTGCTTCCAGTAGGCGTCGACCCCGTCGGTGTAGACGTACTTGCCGGCGTTGCCGGCGAGCGCCGGAAGGGCGCCGGTCGCCGACAGCGCGGCGCTGGCGATGTAGTCCTTCAGGCTCAGGCCGCCGTATCCCGGCGTCCGCACCTCGGCGCCGTCGCACAACGCCGACGCGATATCGCCGGGGTCCACGGTCACCACCGCCCCGGCCCCCGTCGTCACGGTCAACGTGCCGGTGCAGGCGTTCCACACGACGTAGGCCTTGCTCACTGGCGGGATCACCACCGTGAACGCACCTGCGCCGGTGAACTTCAGCATCGCGTTGCGCGCCTCGTCCGCGCCGGCGTTCGCCGTGCTCAGGGCGTATGGCGACGAGGTCAACGCCTTCGTCAGCCACCCCGCGATCGCGGTGTCGGCGCGTTGCAGGACGGCGTTCAGCTTGTCGCCCCACAGGTTGATGTTTTCGCCCGTGAACTGCAGCTCGAAGCGCAGCGAGGGGGACCAGGAGGAAGGCATCAGACGATCACGGCTCCCGTGTCTTGGCGGATCCAGTG
>NZ_JBIIGK010000221.1:0-3678 GCF_044236515.1 Phenylobacterium sp. | reverse complement strand
CCGCCTGGCTGGTCGCGTCCGGGCCGGTGACAGCGATCCCGCTGGTGCTGTTCGCCTGGGCGGCGCGGCGGCTGCCGCTGTCGGCCATGGGTTTCCTGCAGTTCATCGCCCCGACCATCAGCTTCACGCTGGGCCTGATGCAGGGCGAGGCGTTCACCGCCACGCGGGCGGCGTCCTTCGTGTTCATCTGGGGCGGTGTGGCGGTGTTCTGCTACGGCGCCTGGAAGAAATCGCGGGTCGTGGCCGCCGCCGAGAAACTGGTGAAGGACGCGGCCGGGGCCTAGCCGGCGTAGGCCGCGTCGATCAGCCGGCGGGCGCGCGGATCGCCGAGCAGCACCGGGCTCTGGCGGTTCATGACATAGGCCCCGCCAAGGCGGCGGTCCGGATCGGCGAAGGCGCAGGAGCCGCCCCAGCCGGCATGACCGAAGGTGGCGTTTCCCGGCCCCCAGAACTGCACCGTCTCGTTGCGCATCACCCCGGCGCCCCAGCTGAGGTCGAAGGGCAGGACGAGGTCGTGGCCGCGGATCCGCCGGCGGGCCAGTTCGGCGACCCCGGCCGGGGGCAGGATGTCGCCGCCGCCGTCGGCCAGTCGGCCCATCAGCCGGGCCAGGGCCTCGGCCGTCGCATGGCCGTTCGTCGAGGGGATCGGCAGGCGGCGCCATTCCGACTGCGGCTTGCCGGCCGCCGCCGACCACGGGGTCAGGAAGGCGGCGCGGGTCGGGGTGTTGATCTCGCCGAAGTCGGCCGGGGCGGTCGGCCGCAGCAGTTCGGCGGCGCGGTGGGCCTCGGCGTCCGGCAGGCCCATCCAGAGGTCGAGACCGAGCGGGCCGGCGAGGTCCTGGCGCAGGGCCTCGCCCATCAGCCGGCCGTCGACGCGGCGGAACAGTTCGCCGACGATGTAGCCGACGGTGATCGGGTGATAGCCGCTGGCCGTGCCCGGCGGCCACAGCGGAGCCATGGCGGCGAGCTTGGCGCAGATCGCGTCCCAGTCGAACCAGGTCGCCGGCTCCATCTGATCAGGGAAGCCGGACAGGCCGGCCTGGTGCGACAGCGCCTGTTCGACGGTGATCCCGGCCTTGCCGGCCTGAGCGAACTCCGGCCAGGCGGCGGCGACCGGCTGGTCGTAGGCGAAGCGGCCGTCGGCCACCAGCCGGGCGATCATCACCGCCGCCAGGATCTTGGTCACCGAGAAGACGCAGGTCAGGGTGGTCTCGTCGAAAGCTCGGGTGCGCTTGCGGTCGGCGAAGCCGGCCCACAGGTCGACGACGACCTCGCCGGCCTCGACCAGGGTGAAGCGTGCGCCGAGTTCCTCGCCGGCGGCGAAGTTGGCGGCGAAGGCGTCCTTCACCGGCGCGTGGCGGGGCGAGGCGAAGCCGGAGATCTCGACCATCAGAGAGGTTCTATACGCACCTGGGCGGCGGGGCGCACCAGGCGATCGCCGAGGGCGACAATGGGCAATTCGGAGGCGCCCCAGTCCTCGCCGGCCTTGACGATCTCGGCGGCGGCGCGGGCGGCGTGTTCGGCGGCGGCGGCCGGGGCCAGGCCCTCGACAAGGGCGGCGCCGAAGCTGGCGGTCACCAGGTC
This sequence comes from Phenylobacterium sp., assembly GCF_044236515.1. Taxonomy (GTDB): domain Bacteria; phylum Pseudomonadota; class Alphaproteobacteria; order Caulobacterales; family Caulobacteraceae; genus Phenylobacterium. The sequence goes on along the minus strand of NZ_JBIIGK010000221.1, from coordinate 2,094 downwards.
GCCCGTGCCTTTCGGCGCAGCCGGCGAATAGGGATGGGTGAAGTGGATCGCCTCGCCGCGGTCGATCAGCATCACGCCCGTGAGCCCGGGCGGCGACGGGGCGGAGGTCAGGAGGGTCGGCTTGCCCAGCGCCTCGGCCGCGGCCAGCGCCTCTGCGGCGCTGCCCACAGGCCGGCCGGACAAATACGACAGCTCCCAGGCGTTGGGCGTGATCCAGTCGGCGAGCGGCACGAGGCGGGCGGCGATAGCTTCCGCGACCTCGGGCTTCACATAAGGGCCGCCTGGCGCGTCGCCGAGGATCGGGTCAACGACCAGCACCGGCCGCCGGGACGCCGCGTCGCGTACCCGTTCGAGCACGCCGGCGGCGATTTCAACCTGCTCGGCCGAGGAGAAGTAGCCGGTGATGACGAGGTCGAGCATGCCGAAGACGGCGTCGGCCTCGATGTCGGCCAGCATCCGGCGCAGGACGTCGGGAGGCGTCACCTGGCCTTCGGCGCCCTTGGCCGGACTGCGGCCGAGCAGGACCGTCGGGGCCAGCACCGGGTCGATGCGGTGCTGGGCCAGGACGTACTGCTGCGCCGCCCCGCCGATGCGCGAGGCGGCCACGAATGACGACAGGATCAACGCCAGGGGCATGACCCCTGGCTTAGCCGAGCCGCCCCGCATCGGCCACTCTCCTCACGTAGAAGGCGAGAAGGCCGCCAGGACTCAGTAGCGGTAGTGATCCGGCTTGAACGGGCCCTGCGGGGTGACGCCGATATAGTCCGCCTGCTCCTTGGAGAGGGTGGTCAGCTTGGCCCCGAGCTTGGCCAGGTGGAGCATGGCCACCTTCTCGTCGAGGTGCTTGGGCAGGGTATAGACTTTGGTCTCGTACCTGGCGCCGTTCTGCCAGAGCTCGATCTGGGCCAGGGTCTGGTTGGTGAAGCTGGCGCTCATCACGAAGCTCGGGTGACCGGTGGCGTTGCCGAGGTTCACCAGCCGGCCTTCCGACAGGACGATGATCTTCTTGCCGTCCGGGAATTCCACGTGGTGGACCTGGGGCTTGATCTCGTCCCACTTGAAGTTGCGCAGGCCGGCGATCTGGATCTCGGAATCGAAGTGGCCGATGTTGCAGACGATGGCGTTGTTCTTCATCGCCCGCATGTGCTCGACGGTCAGCACATCCTTGTTGCCCGTCGCGGTGACGAAAATGTCGGCCTTGTCGGCGACGTCCTCGACAGTCTGGACCTCATAGCCTTCCATCGCCGCCTGCAGGGCGCAGATCGGGTCGATCTCGGTGACGATCACCCGGGCGCCGCCTTGGCGCAGCGAGGCGGCCGAGCCCTTGCCGACGTCGCCGTAACCGAGGACCACCGCGACCTTGCCCGACAGCATGACGTCGGTGCCGCGGCGGATGGCGTCGACCAGGCTCTCGCGGCAGCCGTAGAGGTTGTCGAACTTCGACTTGGTGACGCTGTCGTTGACGTTGATCGCCGGGAACGGCAGCTCGCCACGCTCCGACATCTGGTAGAGGCGATGGACGCCCGTGGTGGTCTCTTCGGAGACGCCTTTGCAGGCGTCGCGAATGGCCGAATAGAAGCCGGGCTTCTCCTTGAGGTAGCGCTTCATGACGGTGAAGAGCGCCTCTTCCTCCTCGTTCTGCGGATTGGCTAGAACCGACGGGTCCTTTTCGGCCTTGGGGCCAAGCACGCAGAGCAGGGTGGCGTCGCCGCCATCGTCGAGGATCAGGTTCGGATAGCCGCCGTCCGACCATTCGAAGATCTTATGGGCGTATTCCCAGTACTCGATCAGGGTCTCGCCCTTGATGGCGAAGACGGGCGTGCCCTTCACCGCCACGGCGGCGGCGGCGTGGTCCTGGGTCGAGAAGATGTTGCACGAGGCCCAGCGGACGTCGGCGCCGAGCGCCTGCAGGGTCTCGATGAGCACGGCGGTCTGGATGGTCATGTGCAGGGAGCCGGCGATGCGGGCGCCCTTCAGCGGCTGATCCTTGCCGAACTCGGCGCGCACGGCCATCAGGCCCGGCATCTCGGTCTCGGCGATGTCGATTTCCTTGCGGCCCCAGTCGGCCAGCGTGATGTCCTTGACGACGTAGTC
>NZ_JBIIGK010000079.1:0-13867 GCF_044236515.1 Phenylobacterium sp. | reverse complement strand
GCTGTTCGTGGCCAAGAACCTCGAGCGCATCGGCGACCACGCCACCAACATCGCCGAGATGGTCTGCTACGAGGTCACCGGCGAGGAGATGGCGAACCGCCCCAAGACCGACGCCTTCCAGGCCTGAACTGAGGGAAGCCGCCGATGCAACCGCACATCCTGGTGGTCGAGGACGAGGACAGCCTCGCCACCCTCCTGCAGTACAACCTGGAGAAGGAGGGCTACGACGTCGCCGTCGCCGGCGATGGCGAGGAGGCCCTGCTGCTCGTCGACGAGCGCCTGCCTGACCTGATCGTCCTCGACTGGATGTTGCCCAAGGTCTCTGGCATCGAGGTCTGCCGCCGCATCCGCCAGCGGCCCGAGGCGCGCAACGTGCCGATCATCATGCTGACGGCCCGCGGCGAAGAGACCGACCGCATCCGCGGCCTCGACACCGGCGCCGACGACTATGTGGTCAAGCCATTCTCGATGACCGAGCTCGCCGCCCGCATCCGCGCCGTGCTGCGCCGCCTGCGTCCGGGCCTGGCCGAGGACCGCGTCCGTTGCGGCGACATCATCATGGACCGCGTGGCGCACCGCGTGAAACGCTCGGGCAAGGAGATCCACCTCGGCCCGACCGAGTTCCGCCTCCTCGATCACTTCATGCAGCACCCTGGCCGGGTGTTCTCGCGCGAACAGCTGCTCGACGCCGTCTGGGGCTCGGACGTCTACGTCGAGGCTCGGACGGTCGACGTCCACATCGGCCGCCTGCGCAAGGCCCTCAACGCCGAGGACGGGGGCGATCCCATCCGCACCGTCCGCTCCGCCGGCTACGCCCTCGACCTGGAAGGCTAAGCCCACTTCCTCCCGTTCAAGGGGAGAGAAGGCGCTTGCACTTGACCCCCCGCCCCGCGCGGGCGAAAGCGCCGGCTTATGAACATCCTCCTCGTCGGCTCGGGCGGGCGCGAACACGCTCTGGCCTGGAAGATCAAGCAGTCGCCGCTGCTGACGCGCCTTGTCGCCACGCCCGGCAACCCCGGCATGGCCGCGCTCTGCGAAACCCGCGCCGTCGCCGCCACCGACCTCGCCGGCCTTCTCGGCCTGGCGCGGGAGATCGCCGCCGACCTCGTGGTCATCGGTCCGGAAATGTCGGTCGCCGCCGGTCTCGCTGACGCCCTGAACGACGCCGGCATCCCCTGCTTCGGCCCCACCGCCGCCGCCGGCCAGCTGGAGTCCTCCAAGGCCTTCACCAAGGCCTTCGCCGACCGCCACCGCCTGCCGACGGCGCGGTACAAGACCTGCGAGAACGCCGCCGAGGCCATCGCCGCTCTGGCGATCTTCCAGCCGCCCTATGTGGTCAAGGCCGACGGCCTTGCGGCCGGCAAGGGCGTGGTCATCGCCCAGGATCGCGCTGCGGCCGAGGCGGCCATCGACGACGCCTTCGGCGGCGGCTTCGGCGAGGCGGGCTCGCGCATCGTGCTTGAGGAATATCTCGAGGGCGAGATCGGCTCGCTCTTCGCGCTCTCCGACGGCGAGACCTCGATGGTCTTCGGCTGGGCCCAGGACCACAAGCGCGCCTTCGACGGCGAGCGGGGGCCGAACACGGGCGGCATGGGCGCCTATTCGCCGGCCCCGGTCTTCACCCCCGAACTGGTCGAGCAGGTCCGCACCCGCCTCGTCGAGCCCGCCGTCCGCGGCATCGCCAGTGAAGGCGCCCCCTACCGCGGCGTGCTGTTCGTCGAGCTGATGGCCACCGCCGAAGGCCCCAAGCTGGTCGAGTTCAACGCCCGCTTTGGCGACCCGGAATGCCAGGTGCTGATGCTGCGGCTGGAGAGCGACCTCGTCCCCTATCTGGTGGCCTGCGCGAACGGGACCCTGGGCCAGATGCCGCCGCCGGTCTGGCGCGACGCGGCCGCCATCTGCGTGGTGCTGGCCGCCAAGGGCTATCCGGGCAAGGCCCCGGGCGGCAGCGTCATCCGCGGCGCGGACGCCGACCACGGCCCGGACGTCGTCGTCTTCCACGCCGGCGCCAGCCGGGGCGAGGACGGAACCCTGCGCGCCGGCTCCGGCCGCGCCCTCAACGTCTGCGCCCTCGGCCCGGATCTGCGCCAGGCCAAGGACCGCGCCTACCAGGCCGTCGCCGCCATCGACTGGCCGGAAGGCTTCCACCGCACCGACATCGGCTGGCGGGCGCTCTAAGCGCCCCCTCCGTCTCGGCTTCGCCGAGCCACCTCCCCCGTTGCACGGGAGAGGAGCGAAGAGCGTCGACCCGCTCCTCCCCCGCGGGCGGGGGAGGGGCCTTAAAGCCCCACCGCCTCTAACAACCCCGCCAGCGCGCCCGCGTCGTCGAACGCCGCCCGCACCGGCCAGGCCGCGACCCGCCCTCGCCACTCCGCCGGCAGCCGCGCCCAGTCCTTCTCGGTGGTGATCAGGCCCGCGCCCAGCCGCGCCGCCTCCGCGGCCAGCCGCGCCAGCGTCGCCGCCTCGTACGGCGCATGGTCGGCGAACGCCTCGAAGCCGACGAGGTCGCAGCCCGCCGCCCGCAGCGCCCGTTCCACCTTCCACGGCTTGCCGACGCCGGCGAACCCCAGCTGCCGCCCGGCCGGCGGCGCCTGCACGGGCGCAAGATGCGCCGACAGCACCGGCCGCGCCGCCAGGGCGCGCCGCAGGTCCGGCTCGACGGTCGGCAGGTCGGCGGGCAACAGCACCACCGCCGCGTCGGCCCGGGCGAGGCCCACCGCCAGCGGCTCGCGCATCGGACCGGCCGGAAACACCCGCCCGTCGCCGAACGGCCATTCCTCGTCCCGGGTCTCGCCGTCGACCACCACCAGCGACAGGGTCTTTTTCAGCGCCGGGTTCTGGTGGCCGTCGTCCATGACGATCACCTGCGCCCCGGCGGCGACCGCGGCCCGCGCCCCGGCCGCGCGGTCCCGCGCGATCCAGGTCGGATGCTCCGCCGCCAGCATCAGCGGCTCGTCGCCGACCTCGCCCGCCGAGTGGGCCGCCGGATCGACCCGCACCGGTCCGGCCAGCGACCCGCCGTGACCCCGCGACAGCAGGTGGACCGCCCGGCCGCGGGCCGCCAGCGCCTCCGCCACCGCCTGCACGACCGGCGTCTTGCCCGTACCTCCGACGGTGAGATTGCCGACGCAGACCACCGGAACTCCGACCTCGACCGGTCGACCCTTGGCCAGCCGCCGCGCCGTCGCCCCCTGCCAGGCCCAGCCCAGCGGGGTCAGCAGCGTCCGCGCCAGCCGGTGCGCGTCGGGGTCGCGGTCGTACCACCAGCGCGGCGTCGAAAGCTTCATGCGACCAGCGCCTCGATCAACGGAATGGCTTCGTCCAGCGCCCGGCCCTGCCGCTCGGCGTAGGCGAGGGCGGCCTCGCCGCACCGCGCCGCGATGGTCGGGTGTTCGATCAGTCCGGCGATGTGCCGCGCCAGCGCCGCGCTGTCCGCCGCGCGGATCGCCGCGCCCTCGGCGAACAGCTCGTCATAGAGCTCCGCGGCGTTGAACACGGCCGGGCCGGTGACGATCGCACAGCCCAGCCGCGCCGGCTCCAGCGGATTGTGCCCGCCGACCCCGTCGGCGAAGCCGCCCCCCATCACCGTCACGTCGCTCAGCCGGAAGAACAGGCCAAGCTCGCCCAGCGTGTCGGCGACATAGGCGGTGACCTGTGGCGTCAGCGCCTCGCCCTCCGCCCGTCGGGCGACGACAAAGCCCATCTGCGCCAGCACGGCCGCAACCTCGGGCCCGCGCTCCGGATGCCGCGGCGCGACGACCAGCAGCGGATCCTTGCCGCTTGCCTGCACGGCGGCGGCGATCAGCGCTTCCTCGCCCGGATGGGTGCTCGCGGCCAGCACCACCGGCCGGGCGCCGCCGGCGGCCCGCAGCCGCGCCAGCTCGCCCGGGTCCGCCGCGAGCGGCGCGCCGACCCGCTTGAGGCTCAGACGCGGTCCGGTCGCTCCGCCGAGCCGCCGCAGCCGGTGCTCCGTCGCCGCGTCCTGCGGCAGGATCAGGTCGAACGCGCCCAACACCGCTCGCGCCGCCCCGGCCGCCCGGGCCCAGCCGGCGGCGCTCCTCTCCGTCATCCGCGCCGAGATCAGGGCCAGCCGGACGCCGCGCGCCTTCGCCGCCAGGATCAGGTTCGGCCACAGCTCGCTCTCCACGAACAGCCCCGCCGCCGGTCGCCAATGGTCCAGGAACCGTTTCGCCGCGCCGGGCGTGTCGATCGGCGCGTACTGATGGATCACGCCCGGCGGCAACCGCCGGGCCAGCACCGCCGCCGCGGTGGTTGTCCCGCTGGTCACCAGCAGGCTCGCGTCCGGCCGCCGGTCGGCCAGCGCCGCGACCAGCGGCAGCAGCGACACGCTCTCGCCGACGCTGACGCCGTGCAGCCAGATCAGGGTCCCGTCCGGCCGGGCGACGCCCGCCCGGCCCAGGCGCTCCGCCAGCCGGCCGGCCTCCTCCTTGCCCCGCGCCGCCCGCCGCCGCAGCGCCGCGCCGGCCGCCGGCTCGAGCAGGCGCGCGAGCCCCGCATAGACGGCCAGCGCCAGGGGCTTCCTCACACCGCCTCGGCCGGCGACAGGCGGCAGCGGTGGGCCGAGCCGCGCTCGACCTGCAGGGTCGCATGGCCGATGCCGAACCGCGCCTGCAGCCCCTCGCAGGCGGCGTGCAGGAATTCGTCGGCGCCGTCGTTCTGCGGCCGCGTCAGGTGGGCGGTCAGCGCCGTCTCGGTGGTGCTCATCGCCCAGATGTGCAGGTCATGGACCTCGGTGACGCCCGGCTGGGCCGCCAGCCAGGCCCGCACTTCGGCGACGTCCATGCCGCGGGGCGCGGCGTCCAGCGCCAGATCCACCGAGTCACGCAGCAGGCCCCAGGTCCCGAACAGGATTACCGCCGCGATCAGCAGGCCCAGCGCCGGGTCGATCCAGGCGAGGCCGGTGGCCGCGACCACGAAGGCCCCGATCACCACCGCGAGCGACACGGCCGCGTCCGCCGCCATGTGCAGGAAGGCGCCGCGCACGTTCAGGTCCGAGTGGCTGCCGCGCAGGAAGAGCAGGGCGGTCGCGGTGTTGATCGCCACGCCCAGCGCCGCCGTCGCCATCACCACGCCGGTCTCGATGCCGGCCGGCTCCTGCAGCCGATGGATCGACTCCGCCACGATGGCGCCCACCGCCACCAGCAACAGCACGGCGTTGGCCAGCGAGGCGAGGATCGTCGCCTTGCGCAGCCCATAGGTCCGCCGCCCCGCCGGCGCGCGCCGGGCCAGCACCACCGCGCCCCAGGCGAGCAGCAGCGACAGGACGTCCGACAGGTTGTGGCCGGCGTCGGCCAGCAGGGCCATCGATCCGGCCCAGATCCCCGCCGCCGCCTCCGCCGCCACGAAGACGGCGTTCAGCGTCACCCCGATGGCGAACGCCCGGCCCATGTCCTTCGGCGCCGGGTGGTGATGCCCGTGAGCATGCCCGTGGCCGTGGTCGTGCCCGTGGTGATGGTGGTGGCCGTGGCCCATGGCCCTATGTCTCACCGGCCGCCGGGCGGATCAATCGCCGCGCCCGACCAGCGCCTCGGCCCGCCGCGTCGCCGCCGACAGCCGCGCCGACCAGTCGGCGATCAGCGCCTGAACGGCCGCCTCGTCGGCGTCGGGCGGAACGCTGAGCGGCCCCTCCCAAACCACGGCGCCGCGGCCGAACGGAGCGGCGAACATCACCTTGTCCCAGGTGCTCTCGACCTGCCACGCCGGGCTCGCCGCCATGCCCATCAGATAGACCGGCTGCCCGGACCGCCGGGCGATCTGCAGGGCGCCGGGCGCGATGACCTCGTTCGGCCCGCGCGGACCGTCCGGCGTCACCACCAGCGCCCCGCCGCCGGACACCCAGCTCACCGCTTCGCGCAGCGCCGCCACCGCCTGCCGCGCCTTCGCCGAGTCGCCCTTTTTCGCCGAGGAGACGCGGATCGCCGGAAACCCCGACATCGCCAGCGCCTTGGCGATGAACTCCCCATCCGCCGACGGCGAGACGAACGCCCGGGTGCGCTTGCGCCCCCACTGCGGCGCGGTCGCCAGGCAAAGCGGGATGCGGCCGTGCCAGAACAGGGCGATCGCCCCGCTGTCCCCCGCCAGCACCGGCTCCACGCAGGCGAGGTTCTCGTGCCGCCAGCGCACGGTCTTCAGGACGATCTTCAGATAGGTCCCGAGCACCCAGCCCAGCGCCGCCTGGGCCCCGTCGCTGCGCAGCAGCTTCTTCAAGCGCCGAGCTCCGCAGGATCGGGCGCCGCCTCGAGGTCCTGGCTGCGGGCCAGCCGCGCATAGAGCCCCTTGCGCTTCATCAGCGCCGCGTGGTCGCCGGTCTCGACGATCCGGCCGCGGTCGATGACGTAGATGCGGTCGGCGCTGCGCACCGTCGACAGCCGGTGGGCGATCAGCAGGGTCGTGCGGCCGGCCATCAGCCGCCGCAGCGCCGTCTGCACCTGAGCCTCGCTCTCGGTGTCGAGGGCGCTGGTCGCCTCGTCCAGCAGCAGGACCGGCGCATCCTTCAGGAACGCCCGGGCGATGGCGATCCGCTGCCGCTGGCCGCCCGACAGCCGCGCCCCGGCCTCGCCGACCGTCGTCGCATAGCCGTCGGGCAGTCCGGCGATGAAGTCGTGCGCCGCGGCGGCCCGCGCCGCCTGCTCGATCTCGGCGTCGCTGGCCTGCGGCCGGGCATAGGCGATGTTGGCGCGGATGGTGTCGTCGAACAGGAACGGCTCCTGCGTCACCAGCGCCACCTGGTCGCGCAACGACGCCAGCGTCACCTCGCGCACGTCGCGCCCGTCGATCGTCACCCGTCCCGACGTCGCGTCATAGAAGCGGGGGATCAGGTTCAGGATGGTGCTCTTGCCGCCCCCCGACGGTCCGACCAGGGCGACGATCTCGCCACGCCGCGCGGCAAGGTCGACGCCCTCCAGCGCTGGGGGCCCTTCGCCGCCATAGGAGAAGCCGACGTTCTCGAAGCGGATGTCGCCGTCGGCCCGCGCCAGCGGCGCCGAGCCGGGGCGATCGCGAACCTCCGGCTCGACATCGAGCGCCGCGAACAGCCGCCGGGCGGCCTGCATGCCCTCGGCCATCACCGTCTGCAGGTTGGCCAGCTGCCGCAGCGACTGCGAGGCCAGCCCCAGGGCGGCGATGAAGGCGACGAACGCCCCCACGGTCATGCCGCCGTACTGCGAGCGATAGCCGGCATAGGCGATCACCGCGGCGGTGATCAGGGTCATCACCAGCTCGGTCGCCGGCGCCGCCCGGGCCCGGGCGTTGGCGCCCTTCACCAGATGCTTCTGCCGCCGCCGCACCACGTCGCCGACCCGCGCTTCTTCATAGGCCTCGCGGTTCTCGATCTTGACGACCCTGACGCCGTCCAGGCTCTCCATGATCGCGGTCGACAGGGCCGAGGTCTCGGCCATCGCCCCGCGCGCCGCCTTGGTCGTCCGTTTGGAGAACCTGCGCATGATCCAGCCCGACAGCGGCAGGGCGGCGATCAGCACCAGCGACAGCGCCGTGTCGTTGGACACCATCACCGTAATCGCGCCGAGCACGGTCAACAGATGTTGGGTGTAGTTGATCACCCCCGCCGTCGCGGCCTCGCGGATCAGGCCGGCGTCGTAGAGCACCGAGGCGACGTGCGAGCCCGAATGCTGGCTGCGCAGCCGCGCCAGGTCGGCCCGCACCAGCTTGCCGAACAGCTGCAGCTGCACGTCGCCGACCACCCCGTTGCCGATCCGATTGACCAGCGAGGCCTGGATCACCTGCGCCACCGCCCGACCGATGGCCAGCAGGGCGATGGTGACCGGCAGGACGATCAGCTGCCCCGGCTTGTGGTTGACCATCAGGTCGTTGACCGCCGGCTCGAGCACCCGGATCAGCTCGGCCGACAGCACGGCGACGCAGATGGCGGCGACCAGGGCGGTCAGCCAGCCCTTCCAGCGCGGCGCCATATAGACCCGCGCCACGCGGCCGACCACGGCGCGGGCGGAAAGCTCGGGCGGGTCGCGCTCGCTCATGGGCTTGGCGTCGTCCGATGCGATGCCGAAGTCAAGGCGCAGCCTTCCGAACCGCACGCGAACCGCCTAGGAAAGCGGCATGAACGGCGACGTGCAGAACCTCTTCGACCTGACGACGGCCGGCGGCCGCCTGCGCGCCTACGCCGACTACCTGTGGAAGGACCACGCCTACCTGCGCCTGGGCTTCTCCAACGCCCACTGGATCTCCGACGAGCTCGTCCGCACCAACCAGCCGTGGCCGCACCAGCTCGCCGCCTGGAAGGCGCGGGGCGTCAAGACCGTCATCAACCTGCGCGGCGGATTCGACGCCAGCTTCCACGCCCTGGAAAAGGACGCCTGCGAGCGGCTCGGCCTGACGATGGTCGACTTCACCATCACCTCGCGGGAGGTGCCCAGCGTCGCCCGCGTGCTCGGCGCCAAACAGCTCTTCGAGACCATCGCCTATCCGGCCCTGATGCATTGCAAGTCGGGCGCCGACCGGGCCGGCATCATGAGCGTGCTCTACATGCACTTCCGCAAGGGCAAGACCATCCGCGAGGCGATGGACCAGCTGCACCTGCGCTACCTGCATGTCCGCCAGGGCAAGACCGGCGTCCTCGACTACACCTTCGAGCGCTACCTGGAGGAGGGCGAGCCCGCCGGCCTCAGCTTCCTCGACTGGGTGCAGAGCCCGATGTACGACCCGCCGGGCATGAAGGCGAAGTTCCGCGCCGGCATGTGGGGCGGCCTGCTGACCGAGAAGATCCTTCGCCGCGAATAGCCGCCTAGTGGTGGTGGTCGTCGGTGTCCGGGTCCAGCAGCCGGTGGGCGTGGATCACGAAATAACGCATCAGCGCGTTGTCGACCGTCTCCTGGGCCTTCGCCCGCCAGGCCCGCGCCGCCGCCTCATAGGTCGGATAGGCGCCGACCAGATCGACCTTCGTCAGGTCGCGGAATTCCGGCGGCCCGTCGAGCGAGACCATTTCGCCGCCGATGACGAGGTGCAGGAGCTGCTTGTCGGGCATGTCGGACCTTCGGTTCGAGTGGGCTGACGTTGGGGTAAGCCGGACGGCGGGCCGGATCAATGCCGACTTGGCCTTCCTGTCGCGTCAAACGGAAGAGGAAGGGCTAAAGCCCCGCGATCGCCAGGCTGTCGACCAGCAGCGACGGCGCGTTCGACGAGCCGCGGATCTCCAGATCCGAGCCGGGAACCACCCGCGCATAGATGTCGATCAGGTTGCCGGCCACGGTGATCTCGGTCACCGGATAGGCGATCTCCCCGTCCTCGAACCAGAACCCCGAACAGCCCACCGACCAGTCGCCGGTGTTTCCGTTCAGCGACGGCCCGAACATGTTGGTGATCAGCAGGCCCTTGCCCGCGTCGGCCATCAGCCCCGCCTGGTCGCGGTCGCCGGTGCTCATGGTCAGGTTGCTCGGCGACACCCCCGGCGGCCCCGCCAGTCCGCGCGAGGCGTGGCCGGTGGTCGTCAGGCCGAGTTGGCGCGCGGAGCTGGTGTTCAGCAGCCAAGTGGTCAGCACGCCGTCCTCGATCAGCGCCCGCCGCTCGTTGACCACGCCTTCATCGTCGAACGGCGCCGAGCCGAGGCCGCGGATGCGGTGCGGGTCGTCGGTGATCGTCACCCCCTCGGCGAACACCCGCTGGCCCAGCTTGTCCTTCAGGAACGACGTCCCGCGGGCGATCGAGGGTCCGGAGATGGCGCCGATCAGCGGCCCGAACAGCGACGCCGCCAGCCGGTTTTCGAAGATCACCGGCGCGGTGGTCGAGGCGATCTTGCGCGCGCCAAGCCGCTGGGCGGCCCGCCGCCCGGCGTCCGTCCCGATCCGCGTGGCCTCCGGCAGGTCGCGCCGCCAGCGCGCCGAGCGGCCGTCATAGCCGCTCTCCATCCCGCCTTCGTCGCCGGCGATCGCCGAGGCGGTCAGGCCGAAGCCCGAGGCCCGGTGCTCGCCGGAGAACCCGGCGCTGGTCACCATCCGCCACCGCGACGCCGACCACGAGGCCGAGGCGCCGTCCGAATTGGTCACGCCGGCCACCTCGCGCGCCGCCGCCTCGGCCGCCCGCGCGTCGGCCTCCAGGGCGTCGGCGCCGGGCTCTTCCGGATCATAGAGGTCGAGATCGGGCAGGACGCCGCGCGCCAGCCGTTCGGGGTCGGCGAGACCGGCGTAGGGGTCCTCGGGCGCCAGCCGCGCCATCGCAACCGCCCGCTCCACCAGCCGCGCCCGGGCCGCGGCGCTGACATCCGATCCGGACACCACCGCCTGCCGCTGACCGACGAAGACCCGCAGCCCCAGATCGCGGGATTCCTCGCGCTCGACCTCTTCCAGGTCGCCCAGCCGCACCGTCACCGACAGCGCCTGGCGCTCGGCGCCGATGGCCTCGGCCGCGTCGGCGCCGGCCTTCAGCGCTGCGTCGACCACATCTTTCAGCAGGTTCTCGTCCATGCGTCGGATATGGCCGAGCAGGCCCGCCCCGGCAAGGCGAGCTAGGGAACGGCGTAGAAGATCAGCGCCACCGCGACGGCCAACCACGACAGCCAGGTCAGCACCACGCCCGTCGAGCGTAGCACCGACGCCTCGGAGCCGCGCGACAGGGCCACCGCCTCGACCACCCGGCCGGCGAACAGGGTGACGCCCATGACGTGGATCACCGCCGGCGCGGCCCCGGCCAACGCCAGGACCGTCAGGCCGATCAGTCCGGCCGGGGCGTAGAGGGCCGCGCCGCGGAACGCCCGCACCGCCTGGCCCAGCGCCGGCGCTTCGCCCTCGCCGATCGGCGTCTGGTGCTCGCGCCGCTGCCGGAACACCAGCACCGACAGCACCAGCAGCAGCAGCAGGTGTAGGCCGGTCCACAGGGCGGCCGCTTGGGCCGGCGCGGTCAGGTCCATGGCGTTCCCCTCAGCCGACGGGCTTGCCGTCGCCCGGAAGGCCGAGCTTGGCCCATTTTTCGGTGACTGTCGCCACGACGTCCGGATCCATGAAAAGCTTGCGGCCCCACTCGCGGTGGGTTTCCGGCGGCAGCTTGTCGGTGGCGTCGAGGCCGATCTTCGAGCCCAGCCCGCTCTCCGGCGAGGCGAAATCGAGGTAGTCGATGGGGGTGTTTTCGACCAGCGTGATGTCCCGCGCCGGGTCCATCCGGGTCGACACCGCCCACATCACGTCCTTCCAGTCGCGGGCGTTGATGTCGTCGTCCACAACGATCACCCACTTGGTGTACATGAACTGGCGAAGGTAGCTCCAGACGCCCATCATCACGCGCTTGGCGTGGCCGGGGTAGGCCTTCTTCATCGACACCACGGCGATGCGATAGCTGCAGCCTTCGGGCGGCAGCCAGAAGTCGACGATCTCCGGGAACTGCTGGCGCAGCAGCGGGATGAAGACCTCGTTCAGCGCCTCGCCCAGCACGCTGGGCTCGTCCGGCGGCCGGCCGGTGAAGGTGGTCAGATAGATCGGGTCGCGCCGCATGGTGACCGCCGTCACCTCGAACACCGGGAACGGCTCGACCGAGTTGTAATAGCCGGTGTGGTCGCCGTACGGCCCCTCGTCGGCGTACTCGTCCAGCCGCACGACGCCCTCCAGCACGATCTCGGCCTGGGCCGGCACCAGCAGCGGCTGGGTCTTGGCGGGAACCAGGTCCAGCTTGCGGCCGCGCATCAGCCCGGCGAACTGGTATTCCGAAAGGGTGTCCGGCACCGGCGTCACCGCCGCCAGGATCGTCCCCGGATCGGCGCCGATCACCGCGCAGGCCGGCAGGGCGTCGGGCTTGCCGGCCGCCTTCCAGCGGCGGTGGTGCTGCGCCCCGCCGCGGTGCGCCAGCCAGCGCATGATCAGCCGGTTCTTGCCCAGCACCTGCATCCGGTAGATGCCGAGGTTGTAGTCGTCCTCGCGCGCGTCCGACGGACCCTTGGTCACCACCAGCGGCCAGGTGACCAGCGGCGCCGGCTCGCCGGGCCAGCAGGTCTGGATCGGCAGTTGGCTCAGGTCGACGGCGTCGCCCTTCATGACCACCTGCTGCACCGGCGCGCTCTTCACGACGTTCGGGCGCATGGCCATCACCGTCTTGGCCAGCGGCAGCATGTCGAAGGCGTCCTTCAGCCCCCGCGGGGGCTCGGGCGCCCGCAGGAAGGCCAGCAGTTCCCCGACCTCGCGCAGGTCCGCCGCCGTCGCCCGCTCGCGACCCTCCAGGGTCACGCCCATCGCGACGCGCTTCACCGTCCCGAACAGGTTGACCAGCGCCGGCATCGCCGATCGCTCCCCGTCCGCCCGGATCACGTTCTCGAACAGCACCGCCGGCCCGCCGGTCGCCAGCAGCCGCCGCTGGATCTCGGTCATCTCCAGCACCGACGACACCGGCTCAGTCACCCGAACCAGTTCCCCCGCCGCCTCCAGCCGCTCCAGGAACTCACGCAGCGATCGATAAGCCATGGCCGCGGTTTAGCCGCCGCGCGGAGGCGGGTCCATCGCCCACACGCTCGTCCGCTTGACCTCGAAGTCCTCCAACTCGCGCGTCGTCGGCACCTGGTACTCGGCGAGCTTCGTCAGGCCGCTCTTTGGAAAGTAGGTCCGGCCCGGATCGCCGACCAGCACGGTGGCGCCCCGCCCATGGGCGGCGTGCAGCCAGGCCATGACCGCCTCGGCCATCGGCTTCTCGTAGCAGATGTCGCCGGCCAGGATGACCTCGGCCCAGTCCGCCGCCGGCGCCTCCAGCAGGTTCTCGCCGGTGAACTCGACCGCAACGCCGTTCGCCTCGGCGTTCAGCGCCACCGCCGCCCCGCAGAACGGGTCGATGTCGGCGCCCAGCACCCGGCTCGCGCCCGCCTTGGCCGCGGCGATGGCGACGATCCCCGAGCCGCTCGCGAAGTCCACCACCCGCCGTCCGGCGACGATCTCCGGATGGTCGAGCACATAGCGCGCCAGCGCCTGACCGCCGGCCCAGGCGAACGCCCAGAACGGCGGCGGCAGGCCGATTTCCGCCAGGGCCTCCTCGGTCATCCGCCAGATCGGCGTCACCTCGTCGGCCAGGTGCAGGCTCAGCTCCGGCGTGTGCGGCGGAGCCTGCGTGCGGGTGTTGGCGAGGATGAAGGCCTTCCGATCCTCGATCATAGGGCGCTGAAGCCGCCGGCGACGATCGCCGCGAACAGGATCAGCCCGGCCCGGGCGTTCGACTTGAACAGCCGCAGCGCCAGCGCCGGCTCGTCGACCCGCGCCTGCAGCGCCTGCTGCACCAGCCGCACGCCATAGAGCGCCGCCAGCGCATAGAACCCCCAACCGAGGTGCGCCGCCCAGCCGGCCGCCAGCGCCAGCGTCAGCGAGATCAGATAGAAGGCCAGCACCGCGCGTGGCGCCTTCGCCCCCAGCCGCCGGGCCGACGACTTCACCCCCGCCAGGGCGTCGTCCTCCAGGTCCTGAATCGCGTAGAGCGTGTCGTAGCCGAGGGTCCAGAACACGCCGGCCGCATAAAGCAGCACGGCCGGGACGCCGATCTCGCCGGCGTGCGCCGCATAGCCCAGCAGCGCCCCCCAGTTGAACGTCAGGCCCAGCCACGCCTGCGGCCACCAGGTGATCCGCTTCATGAACGGATAGGCCGCCACCAGCGCCAGCGAGGCGGCGCCGAGCGCGATGGCCGGCAGCGGGAAGGTCAGCAGGATCAACAGCGAGACCAGGCAGCAGCCGATCACGAACGCCCAGGCCTGCTTGACGCTGATCTGCCCCGACGGGATCGGCCGCCCGGCGGTCCGCGAGACCTTGGCGTCGAAATCCCGGTCGACGATGTCGTTGTAGGCGCACCCCGCCGCCCGCATCAGCGCCGCCCCGATCAGGAACAGCGCCAGCAAGGTCAGGCTCGGCCGCTCCCGCTC
>NZ_JBIIGK010000220.1:0-3728 GCF_044236515.1 Phenylobacterium sp. | reverse complement strand
AGGCCAAGAAGGCCCCGGCCGTCACCGAGGCGCAGCGCAAGCAGGGCATGGCCGAGGCTCCGGCCGCCGTCCAGGCGCTCGGCCTGACCTGCCAGGTCACCGACGCCCGCTTCGTCGGCAAGCAGGAGAACAAGAAAGAGAAGACCTCCACCAGCTACTACGAAGTCGCCTGCCAGCAGGGCATGGGGTACATCCTCCAGGCCTCGACCGGCGGCCAGAGCGTGGCGTTCAGCTGCATCGAAGCCAACACCCCGCAGCCGGGCCAGAAGGAAGCTTCGCTGCCCTGCGTCCTGCCGGGCAACTCCGATCCGAAGTCGGCTCTGACCCCGATGCTGCAGAAGGCCGGCATCGCCTGCGTCCCGGCTCGCGTCCGCGCCATCGGCCAGACCAAGACCAACACCATCGCGGAAGTCGCCTGCGAGAATAACGACGGCTACATCCTTCTCGCCTCGGCGCCGTTCGATGCGACCAAGCCGATGGAAGCGCAGAACTGCCTCAACTATGACGCCCCGGACGCCGGCATTAAGTGCGAGCTGACCACGCGCGAGCAGCGCCTGGCGATCGTCGACCGCCTCGGCGCCTCGAATTCCTGCGCCGTCAAGGACCGCCGCTACATCGGCGCCACCAAGGAAGGCTCGAACTATTACGAGGCCTCCTGCCAGGACGGTAAGGGCTACATCTATCGCGTCGCCAACGGCGCCGCGGCCGAGACGTTCGAATGCGCCAAGGCGCAGCACATCCTCGGCGGCTGCACCCTGACGGACGCCCGCCAGGCGGCGAGCGACCAGGCTGCGCTCTACACCAAGCTCGCCAAGTCGGCCGGCTCCAACTGCGACGTCGACCGCTACGCCATCTTCCCCGCCAAGGGTAAGGAAGAGGTCGTCGAGATGGTCTGCAAGACCGGCGACAGCGCCATCGGCATCTTCCCGGCCAGCGGCACGGGCCAGGTCCTCGACTGCGGTCGCGCCCTGGTGGCCGGCTACAAGTGCGGCCTCGGCAAGACCACTTACGCCGGCCTGACCGCCGACCTGAAGAAGAACAACGTCCAGTCCTGCGAGGCCTCCAACGCCCGCCTGGTCGGCCGCACGCAGAAGGGCACGACCCTGGTCGAAGTCGCCTGCGCCGACGGCCTGAAGGGCTATGTGCTGGAGTACAACTCGACCCCGACGGTCTCCGCCGTCGGCGCCATGGGTTGCGCCTTCGCCGGCAACTGCCAGCTGCCGGGCAACACCTGATCCCGGTCGACGCCTGAAACGAAGAGGCCCGCGGAGTTCGCTCCGCGGGCCTTTTTCTTTGCCGTCTCGTTGGCGCGATCAGCCGCCCAGCGTCTCGGCGAACCGCACCGGCTGGCCCAGGCTCGGGGCGACGATCTCGTCGTCGCGCATCACCACCCGGCCGCGGATGATCGTCGCCGTCGGCCAGCCTTTGATCTCCATGCCGTCGAAGGGCGTCCAGCCGACGCGGCTGGCCATGTCGGCGTGCTTCAGGGTGCGCCGCGCCTTCAGGTCGACGACCGTCAGGTCGGCGTCATAGCCGACCGCCAGCCGGCCCTTGTCGGCCAGGCCGAAGATCCGGTTGGCGCCGTGGCTGGTCAGGTCGACCAGCCGCTCCAGCGTCAGCCGCCCTTCGGCGACGTGGTTCAGCATCAGCGGCAGCAGCGTCTGCACCCCCGGCATCCCCGACGGCGAGGCCGGGTAGGGGCGGGCCTTCTCCTCGCTGGTGTGCGGCGCGTGGTCGGAGCCGATCACGTCGGCGACCCCGTTCGCGACCCCGGCCCACAAGCCGGCCCGATGCTCCGCGCTGCGGATCGGCGGGTTCATCTGGGCGTAGCCCTTGAGCCGCTCATAGGCTTCGGGGCCGGCCAGGGTCAGGTGCTGCGGCGTCACCTCGACCGAGGCGACGTCCTTGTGCGCCGCCAGATAGGCGATCTCGTCGGCGGTGGTGACGTGCAGGATGTGGATGCGCTTGCCCAGCGCGCGGGCGATGCGGACCAGGCGCTCGGTCGACTGGATCGCCGACTGGGCGTCGCGCACCTCCGGGTGGCTGGTCCAGTCGCCGGTGCGGGCCAGCGGCCGGCGGTCGGCCAGACGGTACTCGTCTTCGGAATGGAACGCCGCCCGGCGGTGCACGTGCCGCAGCACCTGCTCGATGCCCTCGTCGTCCTGAACCAGCAGGGTGCCGGTCGAGGCCCCCATGAAGACCTTAATCCCGCAGCACCCGGGCAGCCGCTCCAGCTCGCCCAGCAGGGCGGCGTTCTCATGCGTCCCGCCGACATAGAAGGCATGGTCGCAGTGCATCCGGTTCGCGGCCCGCGCCAGCTTGTCGGCCAGGGCCTCCGGGTCGGTCGTCGTCGGCTCGGTGTTCGGCATCTCGAACACGGCGGTGACCCCGCCCAGCACCGCCGCGCGCGAGCCGCTCTCCAGGTCTTCCTTCCACTCCAGGCCCGGCTCGCGGAAATGGACCTGGGTGTCGATCACCCCGGGCAGCACCGTCAGACCCGAGGCGTCGAACGTCTCGCCGGCGCTCGCCTGCGACAGGTCGCCGATCGCCGCCACCTTGCCGCCGCGCACGCCGACGTCGGCGCCGCCGCGCCCGGCGTGGTTCACCACCTCGCCGCCACGCACGATCAGGTCATAGGTCTCAGGCATGTTCGCTTCCGGCTTCCGGGGCTTCGGTATCCGCCAGCAGCGCCACGGCGGCGCGCGCCACCCGGTCCACCGACAGGTCCATCATATGGCAGACCTGTTGCGAAAGCTCCGGGTCGGCGGCCTTGATCTGCTCGAAATCGCGCGGCCCGCGGACCACCCGCGCCTTCTCGCCCCAAGGGGCGTAGAGCCGCTCGTCCGACGGTCCGAACAGGGCCAGCGTCGGCGCCCCAGCCGCGGCCGCCAGGTGGGTGGTTCCAGAGTCGTTGCCGATATAGAGCCGCGCCCGCTTCAGCACCGCATAGGAGGTCAGAAGGTCGGCCCGTCCGGTCAGGTCGAACAGCTGCTTGCGGGGCACGACGTCGCGCAACTGGTGCGCCACCTTCGTGTCGCCCGGCCCACCCAGCACCACCAGCCGGCCGCCGCGCATCGGCCCGTTCGAGCCCAGCAGCCGGATCGCCACCTGGCTGAACCGCTCGACCGGCCAGGTCTTGCCGATCCAGTTGGCGGCCGGCGCGATGGCCAGGATCGGCCCCTCGCCACGCACCAGTTCGGCCGCCAGGGCCTCGGTCGCATCCGAGGTGTAGAGGTAGGGCGCCGCCGGCTCGTCCTCGATCCGCAGGGTGCGGGCCGCCTCCATCACCTTGTGCACGGGCTCGCCGCCGACCCGGCGATGGATCGCCCGCCGCCGCGTGCTCAGGAACCGGGATAGGCCCGAGCCGCGCAGGTCGACCACCAGGCCCCATTTGCGCCGCCGCACCTTGCGCCACAGGTCGAACCAGTGGCCGCCGCTCTTGGCTTTCTCGAAGACGATCAGCTGGTCGAGGTTCGGCACGTCGGCGAACAGCGGCGCGGCGGCCGGACCGGCCACCACGGTGAACCGGGCGTTCGGGATCTCCTCCGACAGGCGCCGGATCAGGCCGGAGGACAGCACGGCGTCGCCGATGCGCGTGGCGGTGATGAACAGAATCGGGAAGGACCCGCGCGTCATCCGCAATCTATAGGGCTGTGGCCGCTGGCGCTCCACCGCCCGCTCGCCCAAATTGCCGTTATGAACCGCATCGCCCGCCTTTCCAGCCGCGC
>NZ_JBIIGK010000078.1:0-13999 GCF_044236515.1 Phenylobacterium sp. | reverse complement strand
GCAATCGGTCGGTTCGCACGGCTCTCGCCGTCGGCGTCTGCGCTATCGCCCTGGCTGGTTGCGCCGGCGGCAAGAAGAAGCCCCGCCTGGCGTATGAGGAGCGGCCGGTCGAGCTGCTCTACAACACGGGCGCGAACCGGATGGACCGCGGCCAGTGGGCCCAGGCGGTCAACTACTTCCAGGAAGTGGAGCGCCAGCACCCCTATTCGGAATGGTCGCGCCGGTCGATCCTGATGCAGGCCTTCGCGCACTACCAGGCCAACGACTATCCGGAAGCCATCGCTGACGCCGAGCGGTTCATCCAGCTCTATCCCGGCAACGCGGCGGCGGCGTACGCCCACTACATCAAGGCTATCTGCTACTTCGAACAGATCGTCGACGTGGGCCGCGACCAGGCGGCCACCGGCCAGGCGCTCGCGGCGCTGCGCGAGATCGTTCAGCGCTATCCGAACACCGAGTACGCCTCGGACGCCCGGCTGAAGATCGACATGGTCAACGATCAGCTGGCCGGCAAGGAAATGACCATCGGCCGCTGGTACCTGCGCAACGGCGACACCCTGGCCGCCATCGGCCGGTTCCGCACCGTCGTCGACCGCTATCAGACCACCAGCCACACGCCGGAGGCGCTGTACCGGCTGTCGGAAAGCTATCTGACGCTGGGCTTGACCGAAGAGGCGACGCGCAACGGGGCGGTGCTCGGGCACAACTACCCGGGCGATGTCTGGTATTCCGACGCCTACAAGCTGCTGACCTCGCGCGGGCTGCGCCCGGCGGTCGAGCCGGCCGGCAGCCGCCGCGGCTTCCTGCGCGTGCCGTTCCGCAAGGACAAGTCGCAGACGGTCCGCCCGCCAGCGACCGCCCCGGCGGCGGCCGCGTCCGACGCCTCGGCCCAGGCGCCGGCGACCTGATATCCAGCCCTTCCGGCCGGGCTCGTCCCGACCGCCCTGACCGTCGGCGGCGCTGTGAGGACTGCCGGCGGCTTTCGCGTGCTTGAATGGCCGGAACCCGCCACGACGCGCGGAGCGAGGCCGGAGAACAAAACTGGACCAAAATCTCCGGTTTAGGCTTCCCGCGCCGGCGATTCCCAGCGATCTTGGCGGCCGATGCTGATCGGGCTGTGGATCCGCGACGTCGTGCTGATCGAAGCCCTCGACCTGTCGATCGGGCCGGGGCTGACGGCGCTTACCGGCGAGACCGGGGCGGGCAAGTCGATCATCCTGGACGCGCTGGGCCTGGCCACCGGAGCCCGCGCCGATGCGGGCCTGGTGCGCCGCGGCTCCCAGCAGGCGCTGGTGTCGGCCGTATTTGCGCCGGCGCCGCAGCATCCGGTGTGGGACCTGCTGGAAGACAAGGGCCTGTCCTACGCCCGCGACGAGGACCTGGTGCTGCGCCGGACGCTGGGGGCCGACGGCCGCAGCCGCGCCTTCGTCAACGACCAGGCGACCGGCGTCGGGGTGCTGCGCGAGCTCGGCGAGGCGCTGCTCGAGGTGCACGGCCAGCACGAGACCGTCGGGCTGCTCGACGCCCGCACCCATCGCGGCCTGCTCGACGCCTATGGGGCGCTGGCGGGCGAACTTTCGGCGACGCAGGACGCCTGGCGCGCCTGGACCGCGGCCCGGGCCCGCGTCGAGGATCTGCAGCGCGACGCGGCGCGAAGCGAGGCCGAGACCGAGGAGATGACCCTGCGGCTGGCCGAACTCGACCGGCTCGACCCGCAGGACGGAGAGGAGACCGAGCTCGCCGAGGCGCGCGCGGTGCTGGGGGCGGCGGAAAAGGCGCTGGCCGACATCGCCCAGGCGCAGGGCGCGTTCGAGGGCCTGTCCGGCAAGCTGGCCGGCGCGTTGCGGGCGGTCGACCGGGCGCGCGAGCGGGCGCTGAACGCCGGGGCCGGCGAGGACGGGACGGCGGTCCGGCGGCTGTCCGAGGCGTCGGCGGCGCTCGACCGGGCGCTGGTCGAGGCCCAGGAGGCCGAGGCGGCGGTCGAGGCCTGCGCCGAGGCCTTCGATTTCGAGCCGAGCCGCCTTGAGAAGGCGGAGGAGCGGCTGTTCGACCTGCGTGGCCTGGCCCGCAAGCTGAACGTCACGGTCACCGACCTGCCGGCGGTGCGCCGCCAGTTCGCCGAGCGGCTGCGGGCGGCGGAGACCTCGGGCGACACGCTGATCGCCGCCGAGAAGGCGCAGGCCGAGGCGCGGGAGGCCTATCTCGCCGCCGCCGCGGCGCTGAGCGCGGCGCGGCGTGCGGCCGGCGAGCGGCTGAGCGCAGCGGTGATGGCCGAGCTCGGCCCGCTCAAGCTGGACAAGGCGCGGTTCCGGGTGGTCGTCGAGCCGCTGGACGAGGCGCGGGCGGGAGCGGCGGGCGCCGACCGCCTGGCCTTCGAGGTCGCCACCAACCCCGGCGCGCCATTCGGCGAGCTGGGCGCCATCGCCTCCGGCGGCGAGTTGGCGCGGTTCGCCCTGGCGCTGAAGGCGGCGCTGGCCGGTCGGGGCGGGCCTCAGCCGCTGATGATCTTCGACGAGGTCGACCAGGGGGTCGGCGGGGCGGTGGCCGACGCGGTCGGCCTGCGCCTGAAGGGGCTCGCGCAAGACGCCCAGGTGCTGGTCGTGACCCACTCGCCGCAGGTCGCGGCCCGCGCCGAGGCGCACTGGCGGATCGCGAAGGCCGGCGAGGGCGACCGCTTGCGCACGACGGTCGAGGTGCTGTCGCCCGCCGACCGCGAGGAAGAGATCGCGCGCATGCTGGCGGGCGCCGAGATCACCGACGCGGCGCGAGCGGCCGCACGGGCGCTGATCGGAGCGTGAACTTCCGCTAGGCTCGCGGCATGGATTCCCGCCCCCCTGTCGACGACCTGACCGAAGCCGAAGCGGCGGAGGAGCTGCAATCGCTGGCCGAGGAGCTGGCGGCGCACGACATCCGCTATCACCAGGAAGACCAGCCGACGATTTCGGACGCCGAGTACGACGCGCTGAAGCGGCGGGCGCTGGAGATCGAGGAGCGGTTTCCGGACCTCACGAGCGAGCGGTCGCCCTCGCAGGTGGTCGGGGCGGCCGCGTCGAGCCAGTTCGCGCCGGTGCGTCACGGCGTGCCGATGCTGTCGCTGGACAATGCGTTCAGCGCCCCCGAGGTCGCCGATTTCGTGGCCCGGGTGCGGCGGTTCCTGAAGCTAGACCCAGGCGAAGAGGTCGCCTTCGTGGCCGAGCCGAAGATCGACGGGCTGAGCGCCTCCCTGCGCTACGAGGACGGGGTCCTCGTCCAGGGGGCGACGCGCGGCGACGGGCGGACCGGGGAAGACGTCACCGCCAATCTGAAGACCCTGCCGCAGACCGACATTCCGCATCGGCTGGCCGGCTCCGGCTGGCCGGCCGTCATCGAGATCCGGGGCGAGGTCTATGCGCCGAACGCCGAGTTCGACGCGTTCAACGCCGCCGCCGAGGGGGCCGGGACGCGGACCTACGCCAACCCGCGCAATTTCGCCGCCGGCTCGCTGCGGCAGAAGGATCCGGCGATCACCGCCCAGCGGCCGTTGCGGTTCTTCGCCTATGCCTGGGGCGAGGCGTCGGGGGCGTTCGGCGCCACCCAGGCCGAGGCGCTGAAGGCGCTGGAGTCCTGGGGATTCCAGGTGAACCCACGCTCGGTCCGGGTCGCAGACGGCGGCGACCTCGAGGCGATCTACGACGCGCTCCAGGCGGACCGGGCAGGGCTCGGCTACGACATCGACGGCGTGGTCTACAAGGTCGATCGGCTGGACTGGCAGCAGCGGCTGGGCTTCGTCGCCCGCACGCCGCGCTGGGCCATCGCCCACAAGTTCCCGGCCCAGCAGGCGCTGACGGTGCTGGAGGGCATCGACATCCAGGTCGGGCGGACGGGCTCGCTGACGCCGGTCGCGCGGCTGCATCCCGTCACCGTGGGCGGAGTGGTGGTCCGCAACGCCACCTTGCACAACGAGGACGAGATCGCCCGCAAGGACGTGCGGATCGGCGACACGGTGGTGCTGCAGAGGGCGGGGGACGTGATTCCGCAGATCCTCGGCGTGGTGGCGGAGAAGCGTCCGGCGGATGCGGTCCCTTACCTCTTCCCGACCCACTGCCCGGTATGCGGCTCGGAAGCGGTGCGCGAGGGCGATGAGGTGCGGCGGCGGTGCACCGGCGGCCTGATCTGCGACGCGCAGCTGGTCGAGCGGCTGAAGCATTTCGTCGGCCGCCGCGCCTTCGACGTCGAGGGGCTGGGCGAGAAGCAGCTCATCGCCTTCCGGGAGCGCGGCTGGCTCAATGAGCCGGCCGACATCTTCCGGCTGGCCCGGGACGCGGAGAAGCTCGACGCCCTGCGGGCCGAGGACGGCTATGGCGAGACCAGCGTGCGCAACCTCGTCGCCGGCATCGAGGCGCGGCGGACGATCCCGCTCGACCGGCTGATCTTCGCCCTGGGGATCCGCGAGATCGGCGAGCAGACGTCGATGCTGCTGGCGCGCCACTTCGGCGACTGGGGGAGCTTCCACGCCGCCTGCCTTGAGATCGCCGCCGGGCTGCCGTCGGTCGAGTGGACGCGCCTGGCCGAGGGCCATGGGGTGTCCGCCCGGACCCTGGCGGTGATGGCGGCGGCGGAGTTGGGCGACGCCGATCCCTGGCCGGCGGCGCCGATCGACCAGAAGCTGGCGCTGGCGTTTCCCGGCGTCGCGGCGCCGGCGCGGCGGGCGCTGGCGGACCTGGCGGCCGACTGGCCGGCCATCGTCGAGCTGGCACGCGTGGCGCGCGAGGACGGCCCGTCCGGCACGCTGACGGAGATTTCCGGCATCGCGGGCGTCGGGCCGGTGGCGGCGCGGGCGCTGGCGCAGTTCTTCCACGAGGCGCACAACCGCGAGGTGGTGGCGGCGCTCGTGTCCGAGCTTTCCGAGATCGAGCAGGTCGAGCGGCCGAAGACCGATACGGCGGTGGCCGGCAAGACCATCGTCTTCACCGGCAGCCTGGAGAAGATGACCCGCGACGAAGCCAAGGCCCAGGCTGAGCGCCTGGGGGCCAAGGTCTCTGGCTCGGTGTCGAAGAAGACCGACCTGGTGGTGGCCGGTCCGGGCGCGGGGTCGAAGCTGAAGACCGCGGCTGAGCTCGGCATCGAGGTGCTGACCGAGGACGAGTGGCTGGCCCTGGTCGGCGACTGAGCTAGACGGGGGCGCAGGCCTCGGCGAGCCAGGCGCGAACGGCCGGCTCGAGCTGCGGGCCGATCACCGCCAGAACCTGGGCGTGGTAGGCGTCGAGCTGGGCGCGCTCTTCGGCGGTCAGCAGGTCGGCGTCGATCAGGGCGCGATCGATGGGGGCGAGCGTCAGGGTCTCGAAGCCGAGCATCGGCCGCTCGCCGCCGGGGATGTCGGCGGCCTCGGTGACGACCTGCAGGTTCTCGATGCGGATGCCGTAGGCGCCTTCCTTGTAGTAGCCGGGCTCGTTGGAGACGATCATGCCGGGCCGCAGGGCGACGCTGTTCGGGGCCTTGGAGATCCGCTGCGGGCCTTCGTGGACGCCGAGGTAGGAGCCGACCCCATGGCCGGTGCCGTGGTCGTAGTCCAGGCCGTGGGCCCACAGGGCGACGCGGGCCAGGGCGTCCAGGGCCGATCCGGTCGTGCCGGCCGGGAAGCGGACACGGGCGAGGGCGAGGTTGCCCTTCAGCACCAGGGTGAAGCGCTGGCGCATCTCGGCGCTGGGCTGGCCGATCGCCACCGTGCGGGTGACGTCGGTGGTGCCGTCGAGGTACTGGGCGCCGGAATCCACGAGGAGCAGAGAGCCGGCCTCGGCGCGCCTGTTGAGCCGCGAAGTCGGCCGGTAGTGGACGATGGCGCCGTTCGAGCCGGCGCCGGCGATGGTGTCGAAGGAGAGGTCCTTGAGCGCGCCGGTCGCCTCCCGGAACGCCTCCAACTTCGAGACGACCTCGACCTCGTCGGGCGGCGTGGCCTGAGCGTCGGTGGCCAGCCAGTGGAGGAAGCGGGCGAGGGCGGCGCCGTCGCGGGCATGGGCGTCGCGGGCGCCCTGGACCTCGACCGGGTTCTTGGCGGCGCGGGGCAGGGCGCAGGGGTCCTCGCCGCGGACGATCTCGGCCCCGGCTCCGGCCAGGGCCTCGAAGTACCAGGCGGAGGACTGGGCGGGATCGACGACGACCCGTTGACCGCGCAGCTCGGCCAGGGCCTGCGGCAGGTCCTCCGGCGTTTCCAGGCGCACGCCGTTGCCGAGCCAGGCGGGCAGGTCGGCGGTCACCTTCTGCGGATCGAGGAACAGTCGGGCCGACCCGTCGCGGTTCAGGATCGCCTGGGCCAGCGGGAGGGGCGAGCGGATGACGTCGCCGCCCCGGATGTTGAACAGCCAGGCGATGGAGGCGGGAGCGGTCAGCACCGCTGCGTCGGCCCCGCCGGACAGGGTCGCGCCGACCCGGGCCCGTTTGGTCGCCGAATCCTCTCCGGCATACTGCAGGGGGTGCGGGACGACGGGGGCGATCGGCTGCGGCGGACGCGCGGCGCCCCAGGCCTGATCGACCGGGTTGGGCGTCACCGGGCGAAGCTCGGCGCCGGCGCGGGCGGCGGCGGCCTTCAGGCGGTCGAGGGCGTCGGGGCTGTGCAGCCGCGGGTCGTAGCCGATGGCCTGGCCGCGGGCGGCGGCGGTCTCGAGGTAAGCGGGGACGCCGCCCTCGACGAGGTCGCGGATCTCGAAGCTGGTCGCATCGACCTGGTCGCGGACCTGAAGGGTGTAGCGGCCGTCGACGAAGACCGCGGCCCGCTCCTTGAGGATCACAGCGGCGCCGGCCGAGCCGGTGAAGCCGGTGGCCCAGGCGAGGCGGTCGTTGGCGGCGGGCAGGTATTCGTTCTGGTGCTCGTCCTCGTGCGGGACCAGGAAGCCGTCGAGGCCCTGGGCGGCCATCGCCGCGCGGATCAGGGGCAGGTGGCGCGGGCCGAAGGTCGGATCGGTGGTCTCGTCGAAGGTCTGGCGCATGGGTCAGATGTAGGCGCTCTGGAGAGAGCGGGCAAAGGTCTGATTTGATCCGGGTAAAATTGACGTCGAGGTCGCCGTGGGCTAGAGCGCGGCCATGGACAAGGAAGCTCGACGGGCGCTGTTGCGCGACTTCAAGGACCGCAAGCCGGCAGTCGGCGTGTTCGCCTTGCGATGCGTGGGGACGGGGGAGGTCTGGGTCGGGCCCTCGAAGAACCTCGGCCAGCAGCCGAACGCCATCGCCTTCGCTCTGAAGATGGGGCCGGGCGGGCGGCTGCATCCGGCGCTGCACGCCGCCTATGCGGCGCATGGAGCGCCAGCGTTCGAGGTGCTGGAGACGATCGACGACGAGGCGCTGGAGCGGTTCGGCCTCGACGCGCGGCTCAAGGACCGCCTGGCGCACTGGCTGACGGCGCTCGGCGCGCCGAAGGTGTTCGGCTGAGCCTCGGTCAGGGGCCGGTCGGCTCGAGGTCCGACGGCGCGAAGGCGGCGGCGTCGGCGGTGGCCTGGGCGGCGTCGCCGGCTTGCTGGGCAGCCGCTTCGGTGGCGCGGGCGGCGCCTTCCATCGCGCGCTGGGCCGAGCGGCTCGCCTGGAGGGCCGCGTCCTGGGCCACCACAGCGGCGGCGGTGGAGGTAGCGACGGGCGCGGGCTCGGCGATGGCGACCGGCGCCGCCGGCAGGGGCCCGGCAGGCCGGGTCAGGAAGGCGATGACCCCCACCACCGCCACGACGGCGATCAGGGCGGCGGCCCACCAGCCGGCGGCGGCGCCCCGGCGCTCGACGACCACCACCCGTTCGGCGGGGATCGCGGTTTCAGGCGCTTCGGACACGACGTTCTCCTCCGGCCCAAGCTGAGCCGTGAGGTAACGCCAGCCGGATGCGGCGGTTCCTAGGCGCGGCTGAGGACGAGGGTCGCCCAGGCGTCGCGGTGCAGCCGGCGCACGAGGCGAAAGCCCTTGGAGGTATAGGCGGCGAGCACCCGCCGCTCCTGGGTGCGGAGCAGGCCCGACAGGATGGCGACGCCGCCGGGCTTCAGGGCCAGCTTGATGTCGTGCGACAGGGCGACCAGGGGCGGCGCCAGGATGTTGGCGAACACGAGGTCGTAGGGCCCTTCGGCCCGCACCTTCTGATCGTTGAGGCCGCTGGCGTGGACGAAGCGGGCGTCGGCGGCGTTCAGGGCGGCGTTTTCGTTGGCGATGCGGACCGAGGGCGCGTCGATGTCGGTCCCGATGGCGATGCGCGAGCCGGTGCGCGCCGCCGCGATGGCCAGCACCCCGGTGCCGCAGCCGACGTCCAGCACGCGCTCGAAGCGGCGGGCCTTCAGGAGGTCGTGGAAGGCCTGCAGGCAGCCGACGGTGGTGCCGTGGTGGCCGGTGCCGAACGCCGCGCCGGCCTCGATCCGCAGGTTGATGGTGCTGGCAGGGGCCTGGCCCTTGTCGTGCGCGCCGTAGACGAAGAACCGGCCGGCGCGCACCGGCGGCAGGCCCGACAGCGCCATGGCCAGCCAGTCGGCGTCGGCCAGCTTCTCGTTGACGACGCGCAGCGACGGATGGGCAGCGAGGGAGGCAAGGAGGGCGGTGGTCTCCTCGTCCGAAGTCGGGAAGGCGTCGATGCGCCAGACGTCGCGGTCCTCGTCCTCTTCGAGGATGGAATAGGTCAGGGTCTCGGTGGCCGGGGTTTCGTCGAGCTGGACGGCGGCGGCCTCGGCGTCGGCGCGCGGGCCGCGGGCGATGATCTGACGGGCGGCGACGGGAAGGTCGGCAGGCGGGGCGGCGGCTTCACTCATGGCGGGCCGTCTAGCGGCCGCGGGCCGGAAAGGCGAGGGCCGATCAGCCGATGGCGACGACGGTGGTGTCGCCGGTCGCTTCGGGCGGTGCGTCGGCGTCGATGTCGGCAACCGGCTCGAAGGCCGGCGCGGGGCGATGGGCGGGATCTGCGCCGTAGGCGACGCCGCCGGTCATCGACGGGTAGTCGGCGCGCTGGGGCGGCGGCTCCCAGACCGTCGGCGTCGGAGTGGTTTGGGGGTCGTCGAAGGCGCTGTCGGCATAGGCCGACGCCTCGAAGGCGGGGGCCTCGACCACGGGCTCCTCGCGCCAGGCTACGGGCGCCCAGTCGGAGCCGGTGACGTACTGCGGCAGCTGGCCGTCGCGATAGGCGAGAGTCCAGCCGTCGTCGAACGGCCCAGTCGACCGCGCCGCCGACCAGCCGGTGAAGATCTGCGGGCCTTCCGGACGCTCATCGGCGCGCAGGTCCGGCTTCATGGCGCCGCCGAGCAGGAGCCCTGCGACCGCCGCCACGCCCACCCCTGCCAAGATCCGCCTGTCCTTCACCGGAATGCCTCCGCGTTTCCGGCGATAGAAAGCGCGAGGGGCGCAGTTGGTTCAGGATCGGGCCGCAGGGCTGGTCCGATCTGCGATCCCGGGCGTTGAGACCGCGGGAGGCCCCGACATGACCAAATACCATCCGCTGTCCGAGCGCCTGCGCACCGAAACCGGCCCGGAGTGGAGCGCCAGTTTCTCCGAAATCGAGGCCGTGCTGGGCTTTCCTCTGCCGAAGGGGGCGCGGGCCGGGCGGACCTGGTGGACGCGGGCCGAAGGCCGGCCGCACGCGCGGGCCTGGATGGACGCCGGCTTCGAGGCGCAGGTCGACCTGGCGCGCAACCTCGTCACCTTCCGCCGGGCGACGATCCTGCCGGCGCCGGAGGTGCAGCCGCCGGCGATGCTGGAGGCCGCCGAGGCGGCGTCGCAGGACATGCACCGGACACGGGCGGTGGGGGGCGCGGCGATCGTCGGGGCCACGGTCGCCGGGATCGCCGGCGTGGCGGCGCTGACATTGCGGCTGCTGAAGGCGCGGCGTTCCTGATCTTGCTCGTCATGGCCGGGCCTGTCCCGGCAGGATGAACGGGCGCGGTCAGGCCTTTTCGACGAAGCTGTCGAGGACCTTTTTCTCGCCGGCCTTCTCGAACTGGACGGTGAGCTTGTTGCCGTCGACGGCGCTGACGCGGCCGTAGCCGAACTTCACGTGGAAGACGCGGTCGCCGCCCTTGTAGGCGCTGGCGGCGGAGGTGACGGCGACGAGGCGGCCTTCGCCTTCGATGACCTGCTGGCGGCCGGGGTGGCCGCCGCGGTAGCCGGAGGCCTGGGCGCGTTTCCAGCCGGGCGAGGAATAGCCGGCGCCGAACGACGGGCTTTCGTCCCAGCGGCTGCCGTGCTGCTGCATGCCCGGGCCGCCGCCGTAATAGCCGGTCTCCGAGCTCGCCTCGACGTTGGCGGGAGGCAGCTCGTCGACGAAACGGCTGGGCAACTGGCTGGTCCAGCGGCCGTAGACCTGGCGGTTGGCGGCGAAGGAGATCCGCGCCTCTTCCCGGGCGCGGGTGATGCCGACGTAGGCGAGGCGGCGCTCTTCCTCCAGGCCCTTCTCGCCCTTCTCGTCCATGCTGCGCTGGGAGGGGAAGACGCCTTCCTCCCAGCCGGGCAGGAAGACCAGCGGCCATTCGAGGCCCTTGGCCTGGTGCAGGGTCATGACCTGGACGCTGTCGGCGGCTGGGCCGCGTTCCAGCTCCATGACCAGGGAGACGTGCTCCAGATAGGCCTCCAGGGTCTCGTAGCCGGACATCGACTGGACGAGTTCCTTGAGGTTCTCCAAGCGGCCTTGGGCCTGGGGAGAGCGGTCGAGCTTGAGGGCGTCGGTGTAGCCGCTCTCCTCCAGCACCATCTCCATCAGCCGGGCGTGGTCGATGCGCTGGGCCTCGCCGCGCCAGCGTTCGAGGTCGCGCAGGAAGTTTGAGAGAGAGGTCCGGGTCTTGGCGGCGAGCTCGTCGGTCAGCACCACCTGGCGGGCGGCCTGGACGACGGGGACGCCATTCAGCCGGGCGATCTGCAACAGCTTCTGGACGGTGGTGTCGCCGATGCCGCGCTTGGGCGTGTTGACGATCCGCTCGAAGGCCAGGTCGTCGTCGGGCGAGGAGATAAGCCGCAGGTAGGCGATGGCGTCGCGGATCTCGGCGCGTTCGAAGAACCGCGGGCCGCCGATGACCACGTAGGGGATCTGCAGCAGGACGAACCGCTCTTCGAAGGCCCGCATCTGGAACGAGGCGCGGACGAGGATGGCCATGTTCGAGTATTTGCGGCCCTGGCGCCTGGCGCGTTCGATCTCGTCGGCGATCAGCCGGCTTTCGGCGTCGCCGTCCCAGACGCCGCGGACGATGACCTTTTCGCCGCCGTCGGCCTCGGTCCACAGGGTCTTGCCGAGCCGGCCCTTGTTGGCGGCGATCAGGCCGGAGGCGGCGGCGAGGATGTGGCTGGTCGAGCGATAGTTGCGCTCCAGCCGCACGACCTTGGCGCCCGGGAAGTCGCGCTCGAAGCGCAGGATGTTGTCCACCTCCGCGCCGCGCCAGCCGTAGATCGACTGGTCGTCGTCGCCGACGCAGCAGACGTTCTGGCGCTTCTGGGCCAGCAGGCGCAGCCACAGGTATTGGGCGACGTTGGTGTCCTGATACTCATCGACCAGCAGGTATCTGAACCGGTCATGATAGTCGGCCAGCACGTCGGGCTGGCTGGTGAAGATCGCGAGGTTGTGCAGCAGCAGGTCGCCGAAGTCGCAGGCGTTCAGGACGCGCAGGCGCTCCTGGTACATGCGGTAGAGCGCCTGGCCGCGCCCGTTCGCGAAGTGAGCGCTTTCGGAGGCGGGCACCTGGTCGGGACGCCAGCCGCGGTTCTTCCACTGGTCGATCAGCCCGGCCAACATCTTCGGCGGCCAGCGCTTGGCGTCGATGTTCTCGGCCTCCAGCACCTGTTTGATCAGCCGCTCCTGATCGTCGGTGTCGAGGATGGTGTAGTTCGACTTCAGGCCGACCAGCTCGGCGTGGCGGCGCAGGATCTGGGCGGCGATGGCGTGGAAGGTGCCCAGCCAGCGCAAGCCCTCGGCCGACGGGCCGATGATGTGGGTGATCCGCTCGCGCATCTCGCGGGCGGCCTTGTTGGTGAAGGTGACGGCGAGCAATTCCCACGGCCGGGCGCGGCCGGTGGCGAGGATGTGGGCCAGGCGGGTGGTCAGGACACGGGTCTTGCCCGTGCCGGCGCCGGCGAGGACCAGCACGGGGCCGTCCACCGCCTCGACCGCCTCGCGCTGCTCCGGATTCAGGCCGTCGAGATAGTCGCCGGGGCGGGCGTCGACGCGAGCGAGGTCGGAGATGCGGACAGGGGCGGGCGACCGGTCGTCGGGGAACTGGGATTCGGACGGGGACATCGGACGCCACTTAGCATCTCGCGCGCCGAATCGTTAGCCCGCGTTCGCCCTGTGTTCCGCAAGACGGCCGGTGCGAACGTCAGCAACTCGGGCGGGAAGCCGCTTTTTGAGGGTCGTCGCAACTTCGCAAGGGAGTGTCGATTGTCCGACGATGAGCGAGCGCGGCAAGACCCATGGCGCCGAGCGCGGCCTGGACCGCCTAGAGGGCTTCAGTGATGCGGTCTTCGCGATCGCCCTGACGCTGCTGATTGTCGAGATCAAGGTCCCGGGGGCTCCGCAGGGTCCGCATGGTTATAGCGACCTTCTGAAGGCCATGGCCGAGCAGTGGCGGGAGCACTTGGCGCTGTTGCTCTGCTACGCGGTGATCGGCGCCTTCTGGGTGCAGCATCACTATTCCAGGCGCATATACGCCAAGAGCGATCACGGGTTCAGCGTGCTCAATCTGCTGTTCCTGCTGGCCATCGTCTTCATTCCGTATCCGATCCGCGCCTGGTGCTACCACCTGGGGACAACGTTCGAGCCGCAGGCCGCCGTCACGATGTCCGTCGGCCTGGCGCTCACCGCCTGCGCTTGGATGGGCAAGTGGTTCTACGGGATGTCAGGGCGACGGGTCATGGATGAGCGGCTGGCCCCGGACTTCCTGCGGCAGATGACTCGCCGCTACGGCCTCGCGACTCTCGTCCAGATCGCCGCGGTTCCACTGACCCTTGCCGCGCCGCGCCCCGGGGTGAGCCTCGCCCTGTTGTGCGTGGCGTTCTTCCTGCTGCCCCAACCGAGGCCGCGCTACAAACCCGGCCAGGAGCCGAGCGGGGAAGAGAAGACCAGCGCGTAAGCGCGGGCGGGGGGGGGACGCGACGGGTGGCTACCGAGCGTCCGGCGACGGTTGGATCAGTCGCCCCGGTCGCCAGTCTTCCACATCGGTCTCGAACACGCGGCCTGTCGATCCTTCAACGACAAACCACCCTATCAAAGTGCTGCCGCAAACATCGTCACCGCAATCGTCGCGCTTACTGTGAAGGCCAACGACATAGTAGCCTTTCGGACCCGCATCCGGAGGGATGATGTCACAGAACGCTATGACAGAAGTTTGTAGGTGACGTTCGGCGGCCACAGCTCGCTTGGTTAGGTCGCAGGCAGCCCTTTGAGTTTGCACCGGCCGGTTGTGTGCCGCGGCCGCTTGGGAAGCATGGCTGGTCGTGAGAAGGATGGTCGCGATCACGAATGAGGGAGCAATTCCGCTTCGCTTCATGGGCAGACAGTAGTGGAGCCTCCGCTGTCCGCAACGATCGAAACCCACCATCCGCTCCGCAACCGAGGGCAAGCGGTTGCAGGGGTGTACGGTTTTGTCGCGAACACCGAACATCGGTCGCACGCTCGGCGGCTGGCTTAAGAGGCGCCGAGGAACTTCCGCCGCCCAGCCTCCGTTCGCAGCGCAAACGCGAGGAACATCCCCATGACGGATCAGAGCCCTTCGTCGGGCGCCGGGAAGTCCCGGCCAAGAATTCCGCCGCTGCTTTGGATCGTGATCGCCGCTCTGGTCGCCTGGATGGTGGTGGCGATGGTGCAGCGGCAGGGCACAGACCGGACGCCGCAGGGCGGCACGATGCCGGCCCAGGCCGAGGGCGCGTCGATCATGCCCGCCGCTCCCGCTGGGCCGGGCGCCCCCGCGACGCCGGGCGGCGTGGTCAACGGACCCGCTCAGCCGGCGCCTTAAGCCCCGGCGGCTGGACGCGGCAGGCGCCGGCCGGTATCGCGACGCCTTCGCGCGTGGAGCTATGCCGCTTGAGCCCCGA